>JBBRBX010000025.1:0-53709 GCA_038205395.1 Caldilineales bacterium | reverse complement strand
CCCATAGCGCAATGCTGCCCAACTGCGTCGTAGCTCCTGTGCATCGAAGCCGCTCAAGTGTAACGCAGAGAAGATTGCGCCACGACTGCGCAGCAACGAGCCATTGACCATGACCCACAAGATTCGCATCAATCCGATATTCGTCCCGATGGGTACAACTTGCACGATAGCAGCCATTGCTTGTACAGTAACTTCTGCGGCGATTAGCATTCCTCACCCTCCTTGGTTTTGATCGACCTGGATTGTGATCTGCTAATCGTCGTTTGTCATTTCTCTACGCACTTTGATGCACTTTTACCGGAAACTAAAGACAGATACTAACCGCGACAACTGGCGAAGCTGGTATTGAGTTTGTGAACGGATTGTTTGGCTTGTATCAGTGGACACAAAATGAAATGGAGTTGATGGGTCAGGGTATCGTAGCTTTGGCAAACAAAGTTGGCGGTTTTGCTCATCTGCAATCACTGTTGGGCGGTGGCAGAACAGTTTTTGAGAGAGAAAGAGTATATATTGGCTCTGCTGCTGCCTTTGTGGGGTTTGGAAGAGTACAAATTCCAGATGTATATCAAAACTGGGTGACGGTGTTTAACGGAACTTTCACCGGCAGCGACGACTACGCCCGTGGAACTGCCGTACATGAACTGGCGCATGTCATTGACTTCAACTCTACTGCTGGCAATGGTTGGTTATCTTCAAATGTCGTAAATGCAGCCGGCTATGATGTTGGTGATTACGGGAGGAATAATGGATCAATTGAATATTTTGCGGAAGTCGTCGCTATGTGGGTATATAACACACCCACTGGTAATCCAAACGCATACCGATCAGCCCTCGATTTGCCGCTGCGTCCTATGCCAGGCAACTTGCAAAATTTTTTGGATACATGGCTTGTGGCGCCTTAGCCGAACCGCGATACTACGTTTTGTGTTGGTAGTTGGGTCTGTATTTGTATTCGCTGGCTGTGGCCCAAAAACACAGGAGGCTATGCAGTGTGAAGATGTCCTTCATCCGGCATTGTGGTCTGTTCCGTTTGATCAATTAGATGCCAGCAACGCAGAAGAGTGGATCGCGGCTCACTTCCCCGGCGCTACTATAATCCACGATGGCGTGGGTGCATTCGCCTGGGGATCAAATGAAAAAGACTTTAATGCATATTTTAACTCCACCTATCGCTACTTTGCACAGTATCCAGGTGGCCGGTTATATATCAATCCAAAATCTACCGATCCAGAACCGACCGTTGCCGATGTTTTGCGCTGCTTTGGACGTCCAGAACTCTACGCTGTGCGCGATATTCCAGCAGAATCAATGCAAATTAAATTTTCGATGTGGTACTTAAGTCGTGGTTTGATCTTTGAAACAGTGGAGTCCAAAGGTTTTATACCCAAAAAGTTTAATCTCACTTCGATGTTACACGGGCCCCTCCTCGCTGTTCCCTCTGGTTCGGCAGAGCAGATGGCATCTAGCTGGTGGACAACAGACCCTGAATACATCGCTAGCTTGATGGCAGACCTAAAGCCTTGGCCAAAGGATTTCCATACTGTTGAATAGAAATCAGTACTGGCTACGACAGCCAGCATACCCATGCTGTGGACACAGTGACGAATACATATTGCTACGACTACAACCTGAACGGCAACATGTATATGCGCAACAAGAACACGAGCGAGGCGCAGACGCTCAAGTGGGATGCCGCCAACCGGCTGGCGCAGGTGACGTGGGGCAGCCCGCCGGTGAGCGAACTGTACGGCTATGATGAGAGTGGGCGGCGCATCGCCAAGGCGCTCGTCAGCGGCGGCGGCACGACCATGATCTACTACCTCTGCGCCTCTGCGTTAAAATGCGCCCCAGCTAGAAGGCCAGAATCGTAATTGGACTTGCGGCAACAGGCTGTGATATACTTTACGGGCACAGTGAGTGTCAGCCGCAATTTGCTCCCCATTTTGCATAGACACGATGGCACGTAGCACAGGAGGAACCTGAACTCGCTCGCCAGTTTGCAATACCAGTGCATTTCTCCCTCTGAACCAAATCGTCTGCGTATCCTGTTTGCATGTCAGGACAGACGACCTGTGCCCAAGGGGTAGTTGCTGTGCTGTGTCCGCCCGGGCCATTGGCGCTGGGGAGCGAGTCCTCAGGAGCGTACTTTTTCATTCCCGTATTCACTTTTTCATTTTCCCGCTGCGAAAATACCAGGCGACAGCTTCGGTGCGGTTGGTGACGCTCAGCTTCTCGTAGATATTTTTCAAATGAAAACGAATGGTGTTTTCGCTGATGGTTAACTCGGCGGCGATTTCGGCATTGGGCAGCCCGCGTGCGAGCTTTTCCAAGACCTCCCCTTCACGCTGCGAGAGGTCGGGGCCGGCGGCTTCATCGCGGTAGCGAGCCATCCAGCGCTGGGCGGTGCGCGGGAAGACAAGCCGTCCCTGCGCCACCTGGCGAATGGCCTCGATGGTCTGCATGGGCGATTCGGTTTTGAGCGCAAAGCCTTCGGCGCCATACTGCAAGGCGGCCTGGATGCTTTCGCCGTCGGCAAAGGCCGTCAACAGCAGCACGCGCACGGGCAGATTGCGGCGGCGAATTTCGGCCAGCGCCGTGATCCCGCTCACCGGCATCTGCACATCGACCACGGCCACGTCGGCGCTGTGTGTCGCCAGATAGGTCAGCAGTTCGTCGCCGTTTTGCACCGCGCCCACCACCAGCATGTCCGCCTGCCGGTCAATCAGGCTGCGCAGACCCTCCATCACCAGCGCATGGTCATCGGCGAGCACAATCCGGATCGGTTGGGTTGTCATTGGCGAGCCTTCATTTGTGGTTGCTGCTGTTGTTATGCCTGATCATGACCGCTGCTGCTCGTTTGTCTATCTTTGCTTTGTCTATCTTTGCGCCGCCCGCCAGCCCGCCGCTTCCGCCTCTGCCGGCGAGCAGAACCAGCGTTCGCCCTTGCTCTCGTCGATTACGGTCTTGCAGTAGTCGCGCTGGCCCGGCATATGATAGATATGGGCGCTGGAAATATTGCCCTTGATCGGGCAGGCCGGGTTGGGCGGCGGACTCGGATTGTCCGCGCACGAGTAGGCGGGTGCGCCGGCTGCACCCGCCGCCGGCACCGGTGTCGCGGCGGCCGCGCCCGGCATAGCCGCCGGTGCGGAGGCGGTCTCGCTTGCCAGCGCCACGGCGCCGCCTGCGGCAAACTGCGCCAGCACCGCACGGTGGTCGCTGCGCAGCGTATCGTCGGGGAAGTCGCCTGGGATGACGGCGATGGTGCTGCGCGCCGGCCAGGCGCGTGCGGGGCCGGCGGTGAAGACGAAATCCAATACGCTGTTGTAGCGGCAGGGCCAGCCGCTGCACTGGGTGGTGACCAGCGTCGCCGGCTGCACCCACTCCCAAACGTCACCCGCGGTCATGGCGTCAAACGCCGGATCGTGCTTTCGCTGTCCATCTTCCACCGCCCAGTCGAAGTTGTAGTCGCCGACGGCGATGATGGGCAGCTTTTGCGTTTTGGCCCACTGCGCCAGCAGCTGCGCCTGTGTGCGCCGTTCCTCGGCGCGCGAGCGGTAGAGATGGTTGACCATAAACAAAAACTCTTGGCCACTGGCCTGGTCGCGCAGATGCAGCACAAGCGGGGCGCGGGCATTGCCGGTGGTGTTGATGGCGTCCAGCTCTTCTACGCCCAGCAGCGCAAAGCGATCCTGGTCGTAAAGCGCCAGCAGCCGTATGCCGCCGCCCGACGCCCCCAGCACGGCGGCAAAGTCGCCGCGCTCGCCGCTTTCCACTGCCTTTTCAAAGCGCTGGACAGCCTGGCCCTGGTCGTTGGCTTCCACCAGCCCCCAGATGTCCACACCTCGAAAACCGGCCAGCAGGGCGGCAATCACCTGCGGGTCCGCGTCTTCAAGTCCAATGTTCCAGCCGGCAACCGTGAAAGGGGCCGGCGCACGCGCGGGAGCCGCTGTGGCCGGTGCAGCGGCCTCGCTGCGATGGGCGGCAGGCGTCACCACCTGGGGCGTGCGTCCCGGCAGTGATTCCGCTGCATACGACGTGCAGCCCCCCAACAAGCCTGCCGGCAGAGCGATGATCAGAAAAAATAGGAGAGCCTGTGCCAGGCGACGCATCATTATGCTTCCTTTGCAGTGGCGGTTTCGCAGCGGCAGGGGGCCGACACATACAGCCGCGTTCCCTGCCCCGGTGCGCTGGTCAGTTCATACTTCCCGCCCAACAGCCGCACGCGGTCATGCATCCCGCGCAGCCCGATGTGATCTTCCCGCTCAGCTTCTTCCGGGTCTTCCAAGTTAGGTGGATCAAAGCCGCGGCCTTTATCGATGACTGTGAGGTGAATCCAACCATCCTCTCCCCACAGCCGCACCCACTGCTCTTCAACCCCGGCATGGTGATAGCCGTTGCTCAGCGCTTCCTGCAGGATGCGGTAGATGGCCATCTTGACCGCCAGCGGCACAGCGGCAGGCAGCGTTCCGGTTTCCAGGTGCACGATGCTTTGCGTCCACTCTTCATGTTGAATGACCAGCCCCTCGATGATGGAGGCCAGCGAGCGGCGGCGAAATTCGGGCGGGCGAAAGGCACCCAAAAAAAAGCGGATTTCGTAAAGCGAACTTTCCAGCAGCGACCCAATCTGCGCCAGCCGCGCTGGCAGTTGCGCCGCGGGAATGGACGCGGCCGGGCCGGCGCCCTCTGCGAGACTGGCCGCCTGGCTTTCCGCCAACTCGTTTTGCAGGCTGGTGAGCAGCGACAGCGCGGTGAATAGATACTGCACCGGCCCATCGTGAATATCCAGCACGATGCGGCTGAGTTCATCCTCGGCTACGGTCAGAATCCGCGCCGGCTGCAGTTCATTTGATGGTTCAGCCATCGCTGTTTGACGCCTTTCGCCTCATCGTCGCCTACCCGTTTGAGTGGGTGGGCGCTACTCGTTTGGATATGCTGCGCCTATCGCAAAGGTGGTTGCTCAAAATCATAGCGCAAGCTATGCTCTTGGCCAAGTTTTTTGTTCGTTTCCCAAATGCGCGGCATCGCCTATAATAGCCTTTCGATCCCCAGGCTCCCAGCTATTCTATTCTTTTTGACAGTTCTTTTTTGACAGTATTTTTGCCTGTACGTTTCGCATAAGTTGTGCCGGAGGAGTTCTCTATGCCCAGTGCTATGGATGCCATTTCGACCAAAACCGAATTAATTTCACCCGCGCCGGAGGTGATTGCCCAGGCCAATGTGCCTGACTACTTGGACATACGTACGCAAGCCATTGCCGACCCTGCTGCTTTTTGGGATGCACGCGCCAAGGAATTGATTGACTGGTACGAACCCTATCAGCAGGTGCTTGACGACAGCGCGGCGCCCTTCTATAAGTGGTTCAGCGGCGGCAAAACCAACATTGCGCACAACGCGCTCGACCGCCATGTCAAAAACGCGCACAAGAACAAACTCGCCATTATCTGGGAAGGCGAAAACGGCGAGCAGCGGGTTTATTCCTACTTCAAGCTCTGGAAAGAGGTCAACCGCTTTGCCAATGTGCTCAAGAGCATGGGCGTCAAGCGCGGCGACACGGTGACGATTTATATGGGGCGCGTGGTGGAACTGCCCATCGCCATGCTCGCCACCGCCAAAATCGGGGCCATCCACAGCGTGGTCTATGGCGGCTTCTCCGAGCAGGCGCTGGCGGACCGCATCACCGACGCCAAGAGCAAGATCGTCGTTACCTGCGACGGGGCATGGCTGCGCGGTAAGACGGTCAACCTCAAGGACATCACCGACGAGGCGGTCAACCGCAGCCCCGTCGTGCAGAAGGTCATCGTTTACCAGCGAACCGGTCAGACGGTCAACATGCATTCGGGCCGTGACTTCTGGTGGCACGAGTTGATGGCGCTGCCGATTGCCTCGCCCATCTGCGAGACGGAGCAGATGGATGCGGAGGACCCGCTCTTTATTCTCTACACATCCGGCACCACCGGCAAGCCTAAGGGGCTGCTCCACACCAGCGGCGGCTATCAGGTGCATATTGCCACCACCCTCAAATATGTGTTCGACATCAAAGAGGAAGACCGCTATTGGTGCGCCGCTGACCCCGGCTGGATTACCGGCCACTCCTACATTGTCTATGCGCCGCTGATCCTGGGCGCCACTTCGTTTATCTATGAGGGCGCGCCGGGCTACCCGCTGCCCGACCGCTGGTGGCAGTTGATCGAGAAGTACAGCATTTCGATCCTCTATACGGCGCCCACGGCCATCCGCTCGTTTATGCGTTTCGGCGAAGATTGGACGATGCGCTACGATCTCTCTTCGCTGCGGCTGCTGGGTTCAGTGGGTGAGCCGATCAACCCGGAAGCGTGGCGCTGGTATTACAAATACATCGGCCACGAACGCTGTCCGGTGATGGACACCTGGTGGCAGACGGAGACGGGCGGCTTTATGATCACGCCTACCCCGGTGGTGCCGCTCAAGCCGGGGTCAGGCACGCTGCCGTTCGCCGGCATCCAGGCCGATGTCGTGCGCGAAAACGGCGAATCCGCCGACGCTAATGAAGAGGGGTATCTGGTAATCAAACATCCCTGGCCGGGGATGGCGCGCACGATCTGGGGCGACCCAAGCCGTTATCGCATGACCTACTGGTCTGATTTTGAAAGCCAGGGCTGGTACTTCACCGGCGACAGCGCCCGCCGCGACGCTGACGGCTACTTTTGGATCATCGGGCGCATGGACGACGTGCTCAAAGTGTCGGGCTACCGGCTGGGCACGGCGGAGATCGAGAGTGCGCTGGTGTCGCATCCCACAGTGGCGGAGGCCGCCTGTATCGGCGTGCCCGATGATCTGAAAGGCAACGTCATCTATGCCTACTGCATCCTCAATGCGGGAATGGAAGGCAGCGAAAATCTGGCCAAAGAGTTGAAGGAGCATGTGCGCCAGGAGGTGGGGCCGATCGCCATCCCCGCCAAGATTGAATTTGTCAGCTCGCTGCCCAAGACGCGCAGCGGCAAGATTATGCGCCGCCTGCTGAAGGCGCAGGCACTCGGCCAGCCCATCGGCGACACCAGTACATTGGAAGGTTGAGCCTTGCGGCGACAGCCCGGTGACAGCCGCTGAGCGGGCGGCAGTCACCGCAGCGGCCGGCGCAGGAACCAACCACGACCGTCAAAGTGAGAACTGCCGGCATGGCCCAACGGGTGTTGATTGTTGATGACCAACCCAATAGCGTGCTCTCCCTGGAATTCTTGATCCGGCAGGCCGGCTACGAGGTGGACAGCGTGCGCGACGGTGAGCAGGCGCTGGTCAAGTTTGAACAGTCCGCCCCCGATTTGCTGTTGCTGAATCTGCTGCTGCCTGCCGTCAACAGCTTTCACCTGCTGCGGGCTGTGCGCCGTAATGCCGCCTGGCGTTCGATTGCCATTATCCTATTGGTGGCGAAAGGGCGCGTGGTCGAAGTGGAAAAGGGGTTGGCGCTGGGCGCTGACGCTTATCTTACCAAGCCCTTTGCGACGCATGATCTGCTCTCCGCTATCCGCCGCTGTCTCGACGACGGCTGACCCTCGCCGCAGGCGCACTGCGGGTGCCGCGGCTCAGCTTACGAAATTGCTCGTTTTGCCGGTTGTGGTATGATCCACCGTATTCATCCACCTTTTGTCGATCAGTGTCAAGGGAGTACTGCCATGCCCGCACGCATCCTGGTGGCGGACGATGATCCGATTCTGCAGCGCCTGCTGCTGCATACGCTGCAGTTGGAGGGCCACACGGTGCTGGTGGCGCGCGACGGCACGGAAGCATTGGAAGCCGTCAAGCGTGACCAGCCTGACCTGGTGGTGCTGGATGTGATGATGCCCGGCATCAACGGCTTTGAACTCTGCCAGATGCTGCGCCGGCGGCCCGAATCGCTGACGCTGCCCATCATTATGCTTAGTGGTCTATCAGATGTGCAGGAGAAGGTCAGTGGTCTACGCGCGGGGGCGGACGAATATCTGACAAAACCAATCGACCTGCGCGAGTTGGTGGCGCGCGTGGAGGCGCTGCTCAATCGCAACCGGCTGCTGCGGCAGAGCGCCGCCCAGCGCACCGGACGCGTCATCAGCCTCATCGGCGCCAAAGGGGGCGTCGGCGTCACCACCATTACGCTCAATCTGGCTGCGCTGTTGGCGAACGCCGGCCAACAGGTGATTGCCGCCGAAATGCGGCCTGATTTCGGCACCTTTGCCATTCAGCTAAAGATCACCGATGTGGAGCGCAATCTGGCCGGTCTTCTGGCTCTGGAAGCGCCGGCCATCAGCGAGCCGGTGGTGGCTTCTCATTTGATGACGACTTCTTTTGGGCCGCGCATTCTGTTTGGGCCACAGCAGCTGCCGCAGTTCGGCGTGCTGGGTGCGGCCCATGCCGGCGCCGTTGTCGGGCGGTTGGTGGCGATGGCGGACTACACCCTGATCGACCTGCCGCCTGTGGCCGGGCCTGCGCATGAGACTATCATCAAAAACAGCAGCACTGTGATCGTGCTCTTGGAGCCGGAGGTGGCCTCCGTTGCGGCGGCGGCGCTGCGCCTGCGCCAGATTGAAGCCTGGGGCGCAACCAGTGCGCAGATCAAACTGCTGGTGGTCAACCGCCAGGGCGCCATGATGCTGTCGCTGCGCGAAATCGAAAACCGGCTGGAACGCACGATCGACGGCGTTGCCCCCCCTGCCGCGGAAGCGCTCAATGTTGCGATTCAGTACGGCAAGCCGCTGGTTCTTTATCAAGCTGATCATGTCACCAGCCTCAATCTCAGCGACTTTGTTGGCCGCCTGACTGCAAAACCGGTCTCCCTCCCTGCCTAGCGCCGCGCAGGCGGGGACGAGCGCGCTGAAGGCTGCTCACTCCTTTTGCCACACAGCCTGAATCGCTGCAAAACAATTCTCCCTTACTATATAAGGACAAATCACACCCTTGCCGTTACGCCAACCACACAGGGAGGAGTCAATACCCATGAACACGACAACCGCTGCCGGCGTTCGCATCACCGGCCCCATCACCCCCGCCGTCGAAGCTGTCCTGACCCCCGACGCGCTGCAGTTCGTCGCCGGGCTGCACCGCACCTTTAACCCGCGCCGGGTGGAGCTGCTCCAGCGCCGCACGGTGCGCCAGAAGGCGTTTGACGCCGGCGTCCTGCCCGGCTTCTTGGCGGCGAGTGCCGAAGTGCGCAAGGGGGAGTGGCAGGTTGTGCCGGCGCCGGCTGATCTGAACGACAGTCGCGTCGAGATTACGGGGCCGACCGAACGCAAGATGATGATCAACGCGCTCAATTCCGGCGCCAAGGTCTTTATGGCCGATTTCGAAGATGCGCTCTCGCCTACCTGGGAAAATGTGATCCAGGGGCAGATCAACTGCAGCGACGCCATCGCCCGCACCATCTCCTTTCAGAATCCCGACGGCAAAAGCTACAGCCTCAACGAAACGGTGGCTACGCTGCTGATTCGCCCGCGCGGCTGGCATCTGGTGGAGAAGCATGTGCTGGTGGACGAGGAGCCAATCTCCGCCAGCCTGTTTGACCTCGGCCTGTATATGTTCCGCAATGCCAAAGATCTGCTGGCGCGCGGCTCCGGCCCCTATTTCTATCTGCCTAAGCTGGAAAGCCATCTGGAAGCGCGGCTGTGGAATGAGGTCTTTGTCGCCACGCAGAACGAGTTGGGCATCCCCCTCGGCAGCATCCGCGCCACTGTGCTGATCGAAACCATCCTGGGGGCGCTGGAGATGGAGGAGATCCTTTACGAGATTCGCGAACATGCAGCCGGGCTGAACGCCGGGCGTTGGGACTACATCTTCAGCGCCATCAAGAAGTTCGCCCGCCGCCACGACCAGCTCCTGCCCGACCGGGCGCAGGTGACGATGACGGTACCCTTTATGCGCGCCTACACCGAGCTGATGGTGCACACCTGTCACAAGCGCGGCGCGCACGCCATCGGCGGCATGGCGGCCTTTATCCCCAACCGCCGTGATATGGCCGTGACCGAGAACGCGCTGGCAAAGGTGCGCGACGACAAACTGCGCGAGTTCAGCGACGGCTGTGACGGCACCTGGGTCGCTCACCCCGATCTCGTGCCGACGGTGCTGGAGATTGCCGACGAGTACTTGGGGGATAAGCCCAACCAGAAGGAGCGGCTGCGCGCCGACGTGCACGTGGCGGACAAGCAGATCACCGATGTCGGTGTGCCGGGCGGCACGGTCACGGAAGCCGGGCTGCGCCTCAACATCTCTGTGGCCCTGCAGTATATGAACGCCTGGCTGGGCGGCAACGGCGCGGCCGCCATCAACAACCTGATGGAGGACGCCGCCACCGCCGAGATTTCGCGCTCGCAAATTTGGCAATGGATCCACAATCAGGCTAAGCTGGAGGACGGCCGCACCATCACTCGCGATCTGTACGAACAATTGCGCGAGGAGGAGCTGGCCAAGCTGGGCGGCAGCCAGGTCGAGCGCTATGCCGACGCCGCCGCCATCCTGGATACGCTGTGCCTGAGCGACGACTTCCTGGACTTCTTGACCTTGATTGCCTACGATTACCTGGGCTAGCACGCGACCAGGGGAGCGGCCGGTGTACGCCGGCCGCTCCCCTGGCCAAACCTACAGCCGAAAGAGCGAAACCATGAACAAGCGCGAGACAATGCTCAGCCTCATTCACGACAGCGGCCCCGCCAACTACACGCCGGCCGCCTTTTTCTTGCACTTTGCCTCCGCCTACCATCAGGGGCAGGCTGCCGTGGACCAACATCTGGCCTTCTTCCGCGCCACCGGTATGGATTTCGTCAAGATTCAATATGAGCAGGTGCAGCCGCCCTTTGCGCCGATCCTGCAGGCGGAAGAGTGGGCCAGCATGCCGCTCTATCCCCACGAGTTTTTTGAGGAACCAGCGGCTGTGGTGGAGGGGCTGGTCAAGGCGGCCAAAGAGGAGGCGCTGGTCATCATGACGATCTATTCGCCCCTCATGTGGGCGCTGCGGCTGGCCAAGGCAGAGGATATGGCGCAGCATCTGCGTGAGAATCCGGAGGCCGTGGCCAAAGGGCTGGAGGTGATGACCGAAAATGTGCGGCGGCTGGTGGAGGCCTGCAAGCGCGTAGGGGTGGATGGCTTTTATGTCTCCACGCAGGGCGGCGAAAGCTTCCGTTTCAGCGGCAGCGATTTCTTCGCCCGCTATGTCAAGCCGGCGGACCTGGCCGTGTGGGATGCGATTGGCGACACCGAATGCAACATCCTGCACGTCTGCGACTATGTCGGCAGCTACGACGACCTCACGCCCTTTCTGGATTATCCGGGCCATATCGTCAACTGCAGCCTGGAGGTGGGTGACCGCACGCTCACCCCGCGCGAGGCCGCCGATCTTTTCAACCGGCCCTTTATGGGCGGGATGCAGCGCAAGGGCGTCATTGCCACCGGCAGCCCAGCGGAGGTGCGCCAGGCGGCGGCGGATGTACTGGCGCAGAAGCCGGAGCGTTTTGTCCTGGCCGCCGACTGCACCGTCCCCACCGAGACGCCGTGGGCCAACCTGCGCGCCGCCATCGACGTGGCGCACGACGGCGCTTAGCTGCGCCTCTGCGCCTTCGTGTCCACCGATTCGGGCGCCAATCGCGCTGATTCACACCGATTTCCGCTGCGGATAGGGCAGCCTGCAGCCGCCTGTAGGTCACGCTTGCAGCGTGACGGGCAGTTCTCGCAGCCGCCAGAGCAGTGCCACGCTGCTGTCACGCTGCAAGCGTGACCTACGGGGAGTGATGCCGGAATAATGGATAAAACTCTTTCCGCGCCGTGCAGCCCATCGGGGATGGGAGCAATCGGGGCCATCTAAATCGGTGCGATCTGTGCATGAATCGGTGGACAGGCATCCGCTCTGCCCCTCTTGCACATCACGCCGCACCCCACTACAATGCATCCGGCAGTATCGTGTCTATCCGCTTATCCATACCCGCAAGGTGTCGCCTATGCCGCCCGCCGACAAGCTGACCATCCTCTTCCTGGCCGCCAATCCCGCCGCGACGAATCAGCTGCAGCTTGATGAAGAGATGCGCGCCATCGACGCCGCCTTGCGCAAGGCGGCGTTTCGCGACCGCTTTGCGCTGCACTCGCACTGGGCGCTGCGCTATGCTGACTTGCCTGAAATCCTGCTGCGCTACAACCCGCACATCGTACATTTCAGCGGCCACGGCAGCGAGAAGGGCGAACTGGTCTTTGCGCAGGAGGGCGGCGGTGTCCACCACGTGCCGCCCGCGGCCTTGAGCGATCTGTTTGACCTGCTGCGCGACAATATCGGCTGCGTCGTGCTCAACGCCTGCTACTCAGAGGGCCAGGCGCAGGGGATTGCGGAATCAATCGACTGCGTGGTGGGGATGGAATCCGCCGTGGCAGACAGCGCCGCCATCGAATTTGCCGCCGGCTTCTACACCGGCCTCGGCTTTGGGCGCAGCATCAAGACGGCCTTTGGGCTGGGTCGCAACCGTATGGCCGCGCTGGGCGGCGGCGAAGAGAGCATCCCCAAACTGCTGGCCCTGCGCAGCGACCCGGCTGCCCTCTACCTGCTCAAAGCCGAGGCGGGCGGGCAGGCGGCGTCTGGCGGCGGCCCCGGCGCGCCTGCCGTGCAGATCACGGGCACGAATGTCGGGCGCGATCTCAACATTGAAGTGCGCAACTCCCTGCCGCCGCAGGAGCGCCCAGTGCAGGAACGCCCAGTGCAGGTTGGAAACACGGTTGTCCCCTACCTGCGCGAACTGCGCGGCAAGCAGCTGCAAGCCGCCTTGCAGGCTTTGCTCTCCGCCTATCCTTCTGAGGCGGAACTGACGCACATGGTCTTCATCCACCTGGATGAGAATCTGGCCGCAGTCGCCGGCGGCGGCAATTTGAAAGACAAAATCTTCAACCTGCTGGAATGGGCGCGCATGAGGGGGCGTCTGACGGAACTGCTGCAAGGGGCGGTGGACGGCAACCCCGGCAGCGTGGATTTGCAGGAGTTGATCGCCGCCCTGTCGTAGGTTGCGCTGTGCAGGGAGGAGGGGTGGAGGAGAGCTGCTGATGCTGCAAATTGACGAAAAGCTGTTTGAGGAGACCACGCACTCGCCCTCGCTGATCGATCTGGTGGGCTTCGAGCGCGCCGGCAAGATTATCGACTTCTGCTTTATCGCCAACCCTTACTATCCGACGCCCGCCATGATCGACGAGCTGGCGCGCAATCTGCCGCTTCTGATCAAGAGCTACCCGTCGAGCAACCCGCTTGTCAGCGCCCGCCCGCTCGCCGCCGTGCTGGGCGTTGACCCCAACCACCTGATTGTCGGCAACGGCGCAACGGAGCTGATTACCGAACTCTGTCATCGGCTGGTGCCCTCGATTGGTGTGCCCATCCCCACCTTTGGCGAATATATCGAAAAGATCGACCCGGAGCGCCTGCGGCTCTATCCTTTGTCGGCAGCGCAGGGCTATCATCTTGATCTGACTGCCTATCTGGCCTGGCTGCACACGCAGTCACTGCGCGCCGCCCTGGTGATCAACCCCCACAACCCAACCGGCCAGCTTTTTGCGCCGGACGAGATGCGCCGTTTTTTGGACGGGGCGCGCGACCTGGATTTGGTGATTGTGGACGAGTCGTTTATTGATTTTGCCGGCGAGGAGATTCCTTCGCTGCTGCATGTGGCGCAGGCGTATCCCAACTTAGTGCTGGTGCGCAGCATGAGCAAGCACTGCGGCGTGCCGGGGCTGCGGCTCGGCTACTGCTACAGCACCGGCGAGCGGATACTGGCGCAGCTGCGCCGCTCGCTGCCCACCTGGAATGTCAACACGCTGGCTGAATTTTATCTGCGGATGCTGCCGGCGACCGACGCCGACTATCAGGCGGCGCGCCTGCATGTCGTGCGCGATGTGCGTCTGCTGTTTGCCGGCTTGTCGCGCATTGCGGGCATCACCGCCTATCCCACCGGCGCCAACTTTGTCTGTTTTCGGGTCGACAGCGGCATCACGGCGCACCGGCTGCAGCACCGGCTGCTGGTGGAGCACGCCATGTATGTGCGCGACTGCTCCAACAAGCAGGGGATGGACCGCTACCATATTCGCGTGGCTTCGCAAGGCGAGGAGAATGACCGCCGGCTGATCGAGGCGCTGCCGGCGGTTCTGTCGCCGGCGTAGGCTGGGGCCATGCCGCCTTCAGGGCAGGCGCCGCATCACTTCCGCCAAAGGCTTGCGCGGCGCGGCCGCAGGGACAAGGGCCGGATAACCGAAGTAGAGAAAGCCGGCAATCTCCTCCCGCGCGGGGTCAATTCCCAGCAGATGATAGGTTTGTGGCTGCTGCGTCTGCTTGCCCGTGTTCCACTGCATCCCTAACCCTTCAGCCCAGGCGGCCAGGTGGATGTTCTGGATGGCGCAGCAGGTGGCGGCGTAATCCTCGCGCCGCTGCAGCGAATCGCCGCTCAGCAGCGTGCTGACGGCCACAATGCGCGGTTTGGACATCAACTTCTGCACGGCCTTTTCCCACACCTGGTCACGCGTGGCCGCATCGGCTGCGGGAGAGAGCGATTGCAGCTGCGCGGCGGCGGAAGCTTCCGCCAGGGCGCGCTGCGTTTCCGGCCCCACGCTGAGAAAGCGCCACGGTTGGGTCAGCCGATGGTTCTGCGCCCAGAGACCGGCGCCCAGCGCACGTTCCACAACGGCGTCCGGCGCCGGCTTGGGTTGGAACTCCTTGATGGTGCGGCGGTTCAGAATGGCGTCAAAAAGTTCCACAACGGATCTCCAGGCTAGGGTGAACAGGTGCACTTGCGCAGGCAAGTGCACCTGCCAATCTATGTGTCCAGCGTGCGCTTGAGCGAGATTGTCAGGCCGTCAAAGCCTTGGCTGCGCAGCACAGGGACGATACTCGACACAAGCGCGGGATGTGCAGCGATGGCAGCATTATAACGCTTTGTCCCGCTGTCGGCGGCGTCATCGAGCACTGCGTCGGGCAGCGTATTGTCGGCCAGGATCAGCCCGCCTTCACGCACCAGGGCCACGGCTTTTTGCAGATAATCGACATAGCCGTCCTTATCCGCATCGATAAAGACCAGGTCAAAGGGCGCTTCCCCCGCTTGCTGCATGGCAGTCAAGCTGTCCAACGCGGGGCCGACGCGCACCTCCACCTTATCGCCCAGCCCCGCCTGGGCCAGATTGCGGCGCGCAACGGCGGCGTGATGTTCGTCGATCTCCAACGAAATTAGCTTCCCATCCGCCGGCAGGGCGCGCGCCAGCCAGATCGCGCTGTACCCGCCCAGCGTGCCGATTTCGAGGATGCGCCGTGCCCCGATTGTCAACGCCAGCAGGTGCAGCAGTTGGCCGCTGCCGGCGGAGATGTTGATCGGGCGCAGCCCTTCCTGCTCCATTGTTGCGCGTGTGCGCTGGAGAATGTCGTCCTCGACCGCAAACAGCCGGCTGCTGTAGCGGTCATACGCTTCCATGCTGTTGGGGCTGCTCATTCCGTTGGCTCCGCAGCGATGATCTCGCGAATCTTGTTCTGGCACTCTTCGATGACGCTGCGCACACGGCGGATGGCGTCTTGGCGGCCTTCGGCGATGTCTGGACGCAGCCCGCTCCACACAATGTGGTTCAGGTGTTCGAGTTCATCTTGCAGAAAGCGCACTTCATGGTGCGTCGCCGCCGCCAGCCCCTGCCCGGCAAAGCGCTTCCAGAAGGCCACCACCTGTTCCGCCTGGGCATCCAGTTCCGTCTGTCCGGCCTCCGTCAGTTGATAGATGCGCCGCTCCCCTTCTTGGGTGGCGCGCACCAGCCCTTGATCCTCCAGATACTGCAGGGTCGGGTAGACCGTGCCGGGGCTGGGGACATAGCGGCCTGCGGAGCGTTCCTCCAACCCTTTGATGATCTCGTAGCCATGCTTGGGGCTGTCGCGCAGCGCATCGAGCAGGATATAGCGCGCGTCGCCGCGCCGTGCACGATCCATTCCCCCGCCGCGCCGGCCGCCGCGTCCACCGCCGTCGCGTCCACCACCCTCGCGTCCACCACCACCACGTCCGGCGCCGCCGCCATGCCGGCGCTCGCCCTTGCCTGGCGCACCAAATACGCCGCCCGCCACGTCCCCGCCTTCTCCCTGCCACTGCCGCCGGCGACTGCCCTGCCGGCCACCCGGCTGATTTGCGCCGTACATACTTCTGTCTTGCATAAATCCTCACTTGTTGTGATTGATCAAGACTCACACCCATTTGCAGCACGTTGTTGCTGCCGCCCAATTACTTGGTTTTGTCTAAGTCTTGTTGTATTACGATATATCGTTATATCGTGAGGCTAGTATACAGGAAGAACATGCAGTTGTCAAGTCGTTTTATTGCGATATATCGTTATTGGTGGATAAAAAGTCTCGGTTAATAATACTGCTTGATATAGTCATAGGCTTTATCGAATAACTCTGCATCTTGGTGGAGTTTGAAGTCAAACAGGCTTTTGCGCAACGCTTTGCGGACTTCGCGTTCACCGGCGCTGGTAGTTTGCCAGCCGGGGAAGCGGACCAGGCGTACAATTTCATCAATCTTGGCGACGATCCGCTCCACGATGATCGGCGTGTCCGGGTGGCGAACCTGCTCGAACAGTTCGGTGAGGGCGGCTTTACCCCGCTCTTCATCCTCGGCGGGTGGCGTCTCTTTTTCGGCTTCCAGCACATCCTTTGCCAGATCGAGCAGCTGCTTGAGGAATTCGACGCTGTGCAATTGCCCCTGCTCATGGCGCTCTTTCAGCGATTCCAGCCGTTCTGAAAGCTGGCGGAAGCGCGGATTCCCCATATGTTTACGCAGGCGTTGCACGACCTTAATCTCGATTTCTTTGGCTTTCTTGCCCGGATCGGGTACATCCAGCAGCGCCTCAATCAGGTCGGCGTCCAGCATAATGTCATCGAGATCGTCCCGGACGGCCTCCACATGCACATTCTGGTGGATCAATTCGATAGTTTTGGCACCGAGTGAATGCCAGAGGAGTGCGCCGGCGCCGCTGGTCGGCTGCACCGACACATAGACCTGTGACAGCCAGCGGTAGTCTGTCTCATAGGTCAGCAGCAGCGGATCGGGTGACAGGGTTTCCCAGATGTTGGACAGGGTGTTGTAATCGACGGCAAAGGCGTCACGTATCTCATTGTTCGGCAGGCAGGCTTGTGCTTCAATCAACCCTTCATAGCCGGTCAGCGTGCGGTCAATCCCCATGAAATAGGCCAGGCACGTTTGCATGGCAGCGGACAGTTCGTTTTTCAGCCCCTCGATATTGGAGACGACCTGCCGGAAACCTTCTTCATCAAATTCCAGCGATTTGGCGACATCGTCGAACACGCCCAGATAGTCAATAATCAGGCCGCAGCTCTTCTGATCGCCATAGGTGCGGTTGGTGCGGCAGATGGCCTGCAGCAGGGTGTGATCACGCAAGGGCTTGTCGAGATACATGGCCTGCAAAATGGGGGCGTCAAAGCCGGTCAGCAGCTTAGCCGTCACCACCAGGATGCGCAGTGGATCGTTGGGGTTACGAAAACGATCCAGCAGCTTTTCTTCGCTGTCCCGATCCCGTTTGAAGGGGCGGTAGCGTGTATCCTCACGTTCCTTGCCCGATACGGAAATCACCACATCGCTGGCCTCCGCTGGCAGATAGCGGTCGATCTGGGCTTTGTAGAGCAGGCAGCTTTCCTGATCGTAGGTGACGACCATTGCCTTAAAACCATTCGGCTCCACCTTTTCCTGATAATGGCGCGCAATATCGGCGCAGATGCGTTCAATGCGTTCCGGCACCTTGACCAGCACCGACATGCGCGCGGCGGCGCGGGACAGGGTCTCCTTATCCAGATCGGACAGCCCACCGGTCAACTCCTGATACGCGCTGTCGATGGCGACTTTATCAATGTGCAATTCCACCAGTCTCGGCTCAAAACGCAGGGGCAGGGTGGCCCCGTCGCGGATCGACTCATCGAAACTGTAGCGGCTCATATAGCCATGCGCGTCTTCTGCTGCACCAAACGTGGCAAAGGTATTGTGGTCGCGGCGGTTGATCGGTGTACCGGTCAAGCCAAAGAAAAAGGCATTGGGCAGGGCGGCACGCATCCGGATGCCCAGATTGCCTTCCTGGGTGCGGTGCGCTTCATCGACCAGCACAATGATATTCTCACGGGCATTGAGCAGCCCTTCCGCCTCACCGAATTTGAAAATGGTGGTGATGATGATTTTGCGGCTGTCCTGGCGCAAGAACTGTTCCAGTTCTTCACGGGTTTCGGCCTTTACCAGATTGGGAATGTCGGAAGCATGAAAGGTGGCGCTGATCTGAGCGTCCAGATCGATGCGGTCCACGGCGATGATGACCGTGGGGTTGTGCAGTCCCGGCTGCATACGCAGCTTTTGAGCGGCAAAGACCATCAGCAAGGATTTACCGGACCCCTGAAAATGCCAGATCAGCCCCTTTCTGGGTTGTCCGGCCAGCACACGCTGTACGATGCGGTTGGCGGCGTCATACTGCTGGTAACGGCAGACGACTTTTAGCCGGCGCTTCTGCTTATCGGTGGCGAAGAGGGTAAAATTGGCCAGCATATCGATCAGCACGTTGGGCTGCAGCAAGCCGCTGACGGCCTGTTTCAGATCGAGCAGCCCGGCGCCGATGCGCGCTTCATTGGGCCGCCAGGGACCCCACAATTCAATCGGCATGTGGATGGAGCCATAGCGCAGCTCTTTGCCTTCGGTGGCCACGCTGAAGACGTTGCAGGCGAAAAGCTCCGGCACATGGCGTTCGTAATCGGTATGCACCTGGAGCGCACCATCGACCCAACTGACGGCATTGCGCACCGGCGTTTTGGCCTCCACCAGCACCAGCGGCAGGCCGTTAACCAAAAGCATGAGATCGGCGCGGCGCTCGGCAGGTCCGGCGCGAAAAGAATACTGGGTAGTGGCGACATACTGATTGCGGCTCAGATCGCCAAAATCCACCAGATGCACCGTGACATGCTCATGGTTGCGGCCAAAAGGCATGGAGCGTTCGCCGCGCAGCCAGGCGGTCATTTCCTCATTGGCGCTGACCAAGCCGTCACTGCGCACCGCGAGCACGATGGCGCGCAGCTTGTAGATGACTTCATCGGCGCGATCCGGCTGGGCGGCAATATCGGGATTGAGGCGGATCAGGGCGTCGCGCACGTAACCCTCGACAAAAACATCCTGCTTCTGGCGGGGCAGGGCGCTGGCCGGCACGAAATGCCAGCCCGCGCCACGACGGGCAAGGCCGTGAGTGGTATAAGGTGCTGGCGTTTCCCTTATCCTGTTGTCTGAGACAGGCTGCGGCCCGCAGAGCAGGTCGCGGATCATGGCTTCCACAGTGTTGGATTCGGTAAAGTTCATATGCCTGCTCCTTGAAGAACATTCTTTTTTAATCGAAGCAGGTCGGCTATGCGTGTATCAATATTGCTTTTACTCGCTCGTATGCCTGATACAAAAGAAAGATACTTATCTTGTTGTGCTAAAGTCGGGACACTGCACTCATAACGTGCTAGGTGTTCTCGATTTAATTTAGGCATACCTGTACGCATTGATCCAGAAACAGCAAATTGAGTAAACTGCTCACTAAGTAGAATCTCTAGTAGATATTCATTGCGTATAGTTGGCTTGGTTATCAGTGGATACATATCTGCACTGCACAGTCCTTCACATGGAGCAATCACAGCCTTAACTAGATTAGGGCGAATTTTGGAATAAATCACTGCACCTTTTTCAAATAGATATTTTCCACTAATAGCTGACTGTTCCCGTGCAGATTCTATCTGAAGCAACTTACCTGTGCCGCCTTCAATATGATTAGGTGCAATTAAAGGTAATGAAGCATATTGAGGTTCTTTCGGATCAACTTGACCACTGACTATTTCATAATACTGATTCAGTTTTGTAACAGCACCATATTTTGACGAACTAAATTCACATAACGACAGAGAATACCATAAATTCAGAGCCTTTTCTGCCGCACGTTGCAGAGCGTAGATTTCTTGCTCTATTGCCTGCATCAATCCGCTAATTCGCCGCTGCTCCTCCAGCGTCGGCAGGACGAATTCATAGTTCGCTAGTTGTGTCCAGTTGGTGCGCGGGGAGAGTGAACCGGCTGAAGTGCCGACTGCATATTCAAAAAAACCCTCGGTCTGACAGAGAAAAGGCAGTAACTCCGGCAGCAGGCGCTCGTTTTTCGGTTCAAAGACATAAATGTCGCCGGAACACACCCCTTCAAAATCGGCGACTGCCACCTTGCGTTGATAGGCGCGGCGCTTGCCGAATAACACCTGTCCCGATTTGAAACGGTTGGTGAAGGTCGTACCTTCTGCCACCTGTCCCCAGCGGCGGATACGTAAATCTTCCGGCTCGATATGTTCCAGACCAACATAGCGCTCAATACCTTCGCCGGCAGGATCAGCGCATCGATCCGTATTCAGTCTGACCACATCGCCAAACTTGACCCAGCTCCACCCCGATTTCAGCGTTCGCTTACTCATCGCCGACCTCCGCTTCGACCAGCCCATCCAGCATGACGACCAACTCGTCCATTTCCAGCCAGAAAGCACGGCCGCTTTGTTCCCAGTCTGCCCAGAGTTGCGGCAGGGTGGCGGCGGCGGCGGCCTGCGGTGCGCTATTGCCGTTCTGGGTGCGTTTGACATAGAGCGGGATGGAGAGGCTGTACTCCTGCCGGGCGATTTCGTCCTGGCCGGCGACACGGGCAAAGCCGGGTATGTCGGCAAAGGCGTGGTAGGCGTCCAGGATGCGCTGCTGATGCTCCGGTTTCAGAAAGCTCTGCGCCCGCTCGCGTGCAACGGCATGAACCGCGTCGATGAGCAGGATGCGCCCCTGCCGTTCGGCTGGCTTGCGACTGCGGCAAATGATGACGCAGGCTTCCATGGGTGAGTTGTAAAAGAGATTGGGACCCAGCCCCAGCACGCATTCGACCAGGTCGGCTTCGATCAGCTTTTTACGCATCTCCGCTTCTTCCTTGCGGAAGAGCACGCCATGCGGAAAGAGGATGGCGCAGCGCCCGCTTTCCTTATCCATACTACCCAGAATATGCTGGAAGAAGGCGTAATCGGCGCGGCCCTGCGGAGGGGTGCCGAGAAAGTTGCGGCCCCATGGGTCACTCTGCCAGGCGTCCCGTTTCCACTGCTTGATGGAATAGGGTGGATTGGCCAGCACAATATCGTAGGTGCGCAGATGGTCACGGTCGGTAAACGCGGGATGTTCCAGCGTATCACCGCGCGCAATGGCAAAATCCTCGACGCCGTGCAAGGCCAGATTCATGCGGGCGATGGAGGCGGTCATGTGGTTGCGCTCCTGCCCATAAAGACGCAAAGTGCGGTATTCGCCGCCGCTGCGCTTCACCTCATCCAGTGACGAAATCAGCATACCGCCGGTGCCGCAGGTGGGATCATAGACACTCTCGCCGGGCAGGGGCTGCAGCATCTGCACCATCAGATGCACTACAGTGCGGTTGGTGTAGAATTCCTGCGCCGTATGACCGCTGTCATCGGCAAATTTCTTGATCAGAAACTCATAGCCGACACCCAGCTCATCTTCCGGCACCTGCGCCAGGGATAAGGTGTGTTTTGAGAAATGCTCCAGCAGGTTTTTGAGGGTGGCATCGGGCAGACGGGATTTGTTGGTCCAGGGTGCATCACCGAAAATGCCGTCCAGCCGGTCAGGGTTGGCGGCTTCGGTGGCGCGCATCGCATCGCGAATGGCCTGTCCGACATCTTTGGCGGCGGTGCGTACATGATTCCAATGCGCGCCGTCCGGGATGATAAAGCGGTCATGGGCGGTGGCGCAGGCATAGGCGGCGTCGCCGGTCTCGGCCAGCGCCGCTTCGTATTCCTCATCCCAGACATCGGAGAGGCGCTTGTAGAAAAGCAGGGGAAAGACATATTGCTTGTAATCCCCGGCTTCGACCAGACCACGCAGGATGGTGGCCGCGCCCCAGAGGTAGGATTCCAGTTCCTGTAACGGGATGCGTTCGCTCATGCCAGCCAGCCTCCTGCGACCATGACCCGGCGCAGTTCGTCTTCGGCTTCCCGGCAGCGGCTGAGTGCGGCCTTAAAGTTGCTCACGGCTTCTGCGAGGGGCGGAATCTCGGCTCCGATGGGCGGCAGCACATAGCGCGAGATATTGAGCGTCCAGTCTTCGGCGGCAATCTCTTTGCGTGTGACGACGCGAGCCTGGTCTTCAACATCGGTAAAGTTCTGCACCCAGCGCAGGATAGTGGCCGCATGGCCGGGATCGAGGAAATTCTGTGCCCGGCCTTTGCGGTAGAGCTTGGATGCATCGGCGATCAGGAGCTTGCCTGCCCGCTCCGGCGCTTTTCGCCGGCGCAGCACCAGAATGCAGGCGGCCAGACCGGTGCCGTAAAACAGGTTGGGGGCCAGACCGATAACGGCTTCGATGAGGTCCGATTCCAGCAATGTGCGGCGAATCTGGCCTTCCACCCCGCTGCGAAACAGGGCGCCCTGGGGTAAGACCACGGCCATACGCCCCGTAGCCGGCGCCATCGACTTCACCATATGCTGAACAAAGGCAAAATCACCGCTGCTGTCGCTGGGCAAACCGGCAAAGGCACGGCCCCAGGGATCGTTCTCCCAGACTTCCCGGCCCCACTGCTGCAGCGAAAAGGGTGGATTGGCGAGGACGCAATCGTACGTGGCCAGTCCACCGCTGGCAGGATCAAAAAAGGCCGGATGGCGCAGCGTGTCGCCCTGCACGATGGCAAAATCTTCAATGCCGTGCAGCAGCAGGTTCATGCGCGCGACGGCTGCGGTGGTCACATTCTTTTCCTGACCGTAGAGCCTGCCAAACAGGGTGCGCGGGTCGCCGCCCCGCCCGGTGACATAGACAATGACAGCCAGCAGCATACCCGCCGTGCCGCAGGTTGGGTCATAGATACTGTCGCCTTCCTGCGGATCGAGGATTTCCACCATCAGATGCACGACGCTGCGCGGGGTATAGAATTCACCGGCTTTTTTATTGGTGGCGTCGGCAAATTTCTTGATCAGATATTCGTAGGCATCACCGATCACATCGCGGGTGATGCGCTGATTGCCGAGATTGAGTGCTGAAAAATGCTCGATCAAATCTTTGAGCAGCGCATCGGGCAGCCGCTCCTTGTTGGTCCATTGGGCGTCGCCAAAGACGCCGTACAGATGCTTCTGGTTGGCAACCTCAATGCCGCGCATGGCATTTTGAAGCGCCGTGCCGACATTGGCAGCCGTTTCACGCACCTGCTGCCAGCGGCAACCGTCCGGGATCTGAAAACGGTGTTCGTCGGCAAAATCCTCGCCGTAGGTTTCCAGCGCTGCCTGATATTCTTCCTCCCAGACATCGCAGATGCGTTTGAAGAAGAGCAGGGGCAGGATATAGCTTTTCCAGTCCGTGCGATCTACCGGGCTGCCGCGCAATATGTTGGCCGCTTCCCACAGATGGGATTCCAGCTCGGACACAGTCAGTGGTTGAAGGGGCAAAGTGACCTGTTGCATGGGAAATTCTTATCATAGTGTCATGTGAGTTGATCGTGATGCGATGCTATCGATTGTACTCGTAATTGTCCGGTTCGGAAAATTGAGATTATGGAATTGTAAGGGAAGGCCGCTGCTGAGAGCAGCGAATAGGGCGCACGATAGGAACAGCCCATCACCAGCCGGGTATGGGCGGACAGGGACTAAAGCGCTATTCGGGTGTTGTTTTGGGATGTGCGGCGGTGGACCGGAGGACCTTCTGAAGCATGAACTCGACAACCGTGCTGACCCTTTCACCCCCGGCGTCTTCTCTCCCTTGGGGATGCGCAGGACTTGGGCGTAGGCGCCACCGCGCCGCCGCCCATGTCCTGCGCCCGCCGCGGCGGGTGGGGGTGCGTCTGCGCCCACCGCTGCGCCTGCGCCGTTTCGGCCAGATAGCGCTGCACCAGCGTCATGGCAGCTTCGCCAAAATTGGCTGTCGAAAAAGGGATGGGTTGTGCTATACTGGTTTGCATAGGCGGTGGAGTGAAAGTTATCTACACGGTAACGCCTTCGCCGGTCGCTTCGCTGCCTATGGTATCTCGTCATTTACCACCTTACAATATTCTGCGACACTCTCCTTTTGGGCCCTATTACATAGGGATATCATGGGATTGGAAAGGAATCGTTAACGGACGTTATCTTGGGTAGACTAGGGTTGTTACTCAGAGAATTAGCTCCATCAGACAGCAAGTCGGTAAAAGTCGGACGTATTCCGAATTTACCCCAAGTAGTCCGGGAGACGCAATGAACTGCGTAATGCTAAGGAGGCCCAAAAATGGATACTGATAGCCCCGAACAAGGGCGCGACGTAGATGGTCGGAAAGGCTTTTTAATCGGACGGCCACTCGGGATATGGGCCGGCGCGAAGTTGCTGCACAAGCTCAGATATTTGACGATTCCGTTGATCGTATCTGCGCTTTTCGTTGCGTTGGCAGGGGACGCTATGACTCAATCCGCGCCAACGTTGGGTTCGGCAGAAAGCTTCGGAGTCCTGGGCGGCTCGACGGTGACCAATACCGGCCCGACAACAGTCAACGGAGATCTAGGCGTTTCACCAGGTTCCGCGGTCACTGGCTTTCCCCCAGGGAGCGTCGTTCCTCCAAGCCAGATCTATGAAAATGATGCGGTCGCGCAACAGGCTCAGGACGATGTCACGATTTCATACAACAATCTTGCCGGCCAGACGTGCGATACCGATTTAACGGGTCAGGATCTGGGTGGACGCACCCTCATGTCGGGCGTATATTGTTTCAGCTCGTCGGCTCAGTTGACGGGAGACCTTACCCTCAATGCCCAGGGCAACGCCGATGCGGTCTTCATTTTCCAGATCGGGAGCACGCTCACGACTGCATCCGACTCGTCTGTTGTCTTTATCAATATCAGTGGCGAACCAAGCTGTAACGTGTTTTGGCAGGTCGGCAGCTCCGCGACGCTCGGTACAAACACCGAGTTCGCCGGAAATATCCTTGCGCTCACGAGCATTACCCTGAATACCGGCGCGAGCGTGACTGGCAGAGTCCTGGCGCGAAATGGTGCAGTGACGATGGACAGCAACACCATCAAGAGCTGCGCCGCCGCCCCGAATCCAACGTCTACGAGTACGCCAATCTCGAATTCAACGTCTACGAGTACACCAATCTCGAATTCAACGTCTACGAGTACGCCAATCCCGAATTCAACGTCTACGAGTACGCCACTCCCGAATTCAACGTCTACGAGTACGCCAATCCCAAATTCAACGTCTACGAGTACGCCGCCTCCGACAGCGGTGGAACTGCTCTACTTCATGGTAGGCAGTGATGGACAGACCGTTGTGCTGAATTGGGCGACGGAGGAAGAAGTCGACAACTATGGCTTTAACCTGTACCGCGCGCCGGTAAGCGACTTCTCGCAGGCCGAGTTGATTCACTTCGAGCCGACAGACATCCAGGGCGGCACTGGTTCCGGCACAACTTATCGTCACCTCGACACGCCTCCGGTTCAAGGCACATGGTGGTACTGGCTGGCCGACATTGATACACATGACGTCCAGACGATCCACAACCCACCCGTTGCCATCACCGTGCCGTTGCACGTCCAGATCTATCTACCTCAGATAGGAATACAGTAGCCATAGCCATGTTCCGCCTGAAGGGGGATCCCATGAAGCGCCACACATTTGTCTACCTGTTCATTAGCCTGATGATGGTTACGTTGGTCTTCGGCACCCTGCCGCTCGCCGCATCCGATACGTTCAACGCGCCCGTCGGCGTGACCGAAACCCCCACGTCCGTTGCACCGGAGGACACGCCGATTGCACCGGAGGACACGCCGATTGCACCGGAGGACACACCGATTGCACCGGAGGACACGCCGATTGCACCGGAGGACACGCCGATTGCACGGGAGGACACGCCGATTGCACGGGAGGACACGCCGATTGCACGGGAGGACACACCTGCGCCGACGCATACACCGATTGCACCGGAGGACACACCGATTGCACCGGAGGACACACCTGCGCCAACGCATACACCTGCGCCGACAGTTGTTGGTGTACCCAATACTGGCGGTGCTGCTCCACAGGGAGCTTCTTTCTGGATCCTTGCGTGGATCGCTTTGATCGTCGGCAGCCTCGGCGCTCTGGCGTTTGCCTTGAGCATTCGAGCGCACCGCCCACGCGGCAATAGGTAGGTTCACAGTGCTAATTGCGAAGACCCTCGCATACCGTACTTCGTTCGGCCGCCATCTCGTAGCCGTTCTGATCGTGGCGGCGGTCCTGGGGCCATCTGGAGATTTCCAGATGGGTACTCATCGTTCTGCCATGGCGCCGATGTCAGTTCAGTCAGCGGTCCCTGGGTCGCTCACCGACCCAGGCCTTGACCTGCGCGCCGAGCCTGTGGACGTACCACTCGAGCTCCGGATTCCATCACTCCAGATCAACGCTCCCGTGGTTGGAGTTGGGATCACAGCGGAGAACGTGATGGACGTGCCGAAGGGCTGGGCGGGCAATCCGGTGTGGCAGAAGGTCTTCTGGTATCGTGGCAGTGGGATCCCAGGCGCCTCGGGCACGGCTACGATCGCCGGGCACATAAATGATGTGCTCGGACGACCTGCCGTATTTGCTCACCTCAGCGATCTACAATCCGGCGATCTGATCGTCGTCCACGACACGCGCAGCGGCCTCGACGTTCGCTTTACAGTCGTCAAGACCGAAATTTACTTTGTCCAGCAAGCCGCCGACCCGGCGGTTCTGGCGCAGATCTACGGTAGCGGACCGATCTCCGGCAAGGGACCGCAGCCCGCGCCGGATGGCCTCGCGCACCTGACGCTCATCACCTGTACCGGGGACTTTGTCAACGGTTCGTACGATCGCAGATTGGTCGTTTACGCCACGCGAAATGAGTGAAAACAATTTCATTTTTGATGGAAACGCTAGGCGTGTTCCGCATTCGTAGATGGGTCGTCACCCTGCTGGTTTTAGTACTGGCGTTTGGAAGGGGGGGTGGCTTGGCAAATGCCTCGCAGCCTTCTCCCAACCTCCTTGACGCCTCACCAGCGGTGGGCGCAATTGCGGACGGATTGCTCCTGGAATGGCGCGCTACGCTTCCTGACGTCACGCGCCGGGCCAACGGGACCGTTGCCATAAATATTCCCGGCTATGTCCAAACTGATATGCCCGGCGTGCCGCAATTACCGCTGACTTCTGAACTGGTGGTCCTGCCCCCAGGAGCGCGCCCCACGTTAGAAATCATCCAAGTCGAAGAAATCTTTCTGCCTCTGCCCGGCCTCTTGCAGCTTTCGCCTTGTCCGACAGGCATTCAACGCGACGCTGAAGGCAACGTCATCGGCGGTGCTTTTGCCGAAAGCACAGATACGCCTTGTCGCGACGCGAAAGGGCGCCCCGAGAAACTTGATCAACCTGTTACCCTGACCCTGCTTGGAACCTTGCGCGACGTGTCTCTCGCCCGAATTTCATTTTTTCCGGTTCGCGCCGGCGCAAACCAACTGCGCGTCACCACGCATGTTCAAGTTGTTCTCAAATTCAATGCCAATGCCGCTGAAGGCGAGGCTTCGTGGCAGCGCCCTTCGGGGTTGGCCCCACTGGATCCGCTCCTGGAGGTCTTGAAAAGCTCTGTGATCAATCCGGAGCAAGTCCAGCCTTCCCCACTGTCTTCCGCCTCCGCGCTGCCCGTGGCCGCCATGACCTCTCGGCAAACCGGGTCGCCACCTGCAATCCTTGACGTGGCGCAACCTGGCCTCACCGCTATTTCCTACGAAAGCCTGACCGCGATCGGTTTCTCCCTCGTGGGCATTGACCCGCAGTTGCTTCACCTCACCCGCGCCGGGAGCGAAATCGCGATGCAATGGGAAGGAAACGGGAATGCAGTTTTTGAAGAGGGTGAACGACTGATATTTTATGCTGATCCCCGCTTTAGTCGGTGGACGAACACGGATGTTTACTACCTTTCCGTCAGCGATCAACCTGGCTTGCGCATGACAGACCGCCCGGCCAATCCCGCTCCTCAACTCGCCGGAACCGCCTGGCTCACGCAGACGTACGAAATCAACGCGCTTTATACCCCAAGCTGTTATTGTGGGCGCATACCGCCCGGGCGCGACGGCGACCGCTGGGCCTGGGACGATGTGCGCCGCCCGGATCGTGCACATCTCTCCTATAACTTCGGCGCGCTTCCCGCCCTGAATGCGACTCAACCCGCGACCCTCACGCTCTGGCTCATTAGTTACACCGACCTCCCAGATGTCGCGCCCGATCACCGCGTGGACATTTCTCTCAACGGGTTCGGCTTGGGCCGCATCGAATGGGATGGTCGGCAAGCCATCACGAAGACTTTTCCTGTTTCGCCCGGCGTGCTGTCCGCCGCCGACAACGTGCTCAGCCTGAATCTTCCCGGGGTGGGAAGCATGGTTGAAGGGATGTGGATCGATGGTTTTGCGCTGCAGTACGCACGGGGAAATGTCCCCGCCGGATCATCAGTTCTCTTCACGGGGGATGGGGAGCCTCGCATGTATGCCCTGGGTCTGACCTCGACCGTCGGCCTGCGCGGCTACGATGTGACGAACCCGGAAAACCCTATAAGCCTCCCCGGGCTCAACCCGGCTTCTATCACGGTGACTGATCCCGCCATCAGCGGCGGCCGCCGCTACTTGCTGGCCTCGGCCGAAGCGATTCAACCACCCGCACGCATGCGCCTCACCACAGAACTGCAACCCGTGAGCGGGGCCGATTACCTGATCCTTTCCCACTCCCTCTTCATGCCTGCATTGACGGATTTGATCACACTACGGGAGAGCCAGGGTTTGACGGTGGCCAGCGAAAACCTTCAGGCGATTTACGACGCTTTCGATGGCCGTCCTACGCCCGATGCGATTCACACGTACCTGCAAAACGCCTACACGACGTGGAATCCGCGCCCGGCGTACGTTTTGCTGGTGGGCGACGGTACGTTCGATCCGAAACTTTATCGCGCCAATTCAAATGAAACTTTCCTGCCGCCTTATCTGGCCGACGTGGATCCGTGGATGGGCGAAACTGCTGCCGACAACCGTTATGCCCTGCTCACTGGCGACGCGCAAGGCGGTGGCGACATTCTGCCTGATCTGCTCGTGGGCCGTCTGCCGGTCAACACGATCACGGAGACACAAATCGTCGTGGATAAAATCGTGCGATATGAAACCGATCCATACCCTGGCGGATGGAACAGCAACGTGGTCTTCGTCGCCGACGCTGACGACGACGCTGGGGACTTTGCCGCCGATTCCGGTCAGCTTGCCTCGGCGTTCATTCAAGCGCCATTCACCCCCCGCCCGATTTACTATGCGCCGCCGACCATGACCATTACGGACACACATCAGGCCATCCTCACGCGTTGGAACGCGGGCGCGGGGCTGATCTTGTACACTGGCCACTCGTCGGTGCGCCAGTGGGGCGCCCAGCCCCTTTTTCACCGCGACGACGTCGCCGCTCTGCACAACGCCAGCCAATTGCCTGTCGTCCTGCAAATGACCTGTTTCACCGGGCGGTTTCACGAGCCGGAGGGCACAACTCTGGACGAAACCCTGCTCCGCGAGGCGGAGGGCGGTGCGGTTGCCATCTGGGGGGCGACGGGTTTGGGCATCGCCACCGGCCACCAGCAATTGGCACAAGGTTTCCTGGCCTCGGCCTTTCAGGATCATGAAGGTACCATCGGCGTGGGGACGCTCTCTGGCAAGCTGAAATTGATGGCGAGTGGTTCAAGCGCTCTTGACCTGGTGGACACGTTCACCCTGCTGGGCGACCCAGCTACGAACCTGAACTTGACTGTAGTTCACTGGACCAACAAGTTATATTTGCCAAGCATCCAGCGTTAAACAAGCTGAAGGACGAGCAGTGAACAACGTGAAACCTACACCAAACATCGTACGACACAAGAGAACGGGCTGTCCCCAAAGGCGGCCCCTGTCAGTAGCGATAGTAAAAGGGTTCATTCGGCATCTTGATGATCATCTTCATGGATAGGTTTATGTCAGGCTGCAAGTACCCTTATTACGGTGCTCACAACTGGGAATTTTGAATTTTCAGGAAAATGCAGCTCGCCGCACCACACCATCAGCCATGCCGGGCTGGTCGGCCGCGGGCGCTGGCCCATCCCGGCGAGATCAGCCTGTCGCACCGGGGGATTCTCTTTTGGATGAATGACCGTATCCAGGTCAGTCATTCTCTTATGTGCCCACACGTTTGAGGCAGTCTGGGTATGTCTCTATATTCCCGCAATGGGCAGACATTTGTGAAGATATGGTCAGTTGAGGCCAATCTGATTGCCTCCGATCTCAGGATATCTGGACCACTACCTCGGGTGCAAACATGGGCCAATTGTGATTACTTCGTGAGAACAAAATTGGCGGGAATGGTCAGCGAGCCAGCGGCGCGGGCGATTGTGACGACGTAGTCTTCCAGCGGCTGGCGCAGCGTCTCGAGATTGCGCATGCCGAATTCGGGCAGTTCGTCCAGAAACAGCACACCATAGTCGACCAGGCTCATCTCACCATGCTGGGCCAGTAGCCGCTGCTCAGCGGCCCGGCATGGCTGACGGTGTGATGCGGCGCACAGAACAAGCGTGTCTTGAGCCTTCGGATCGCAATTGAAAATAATGCAAACTGCGCGATAATGCTCGTATTTCGGCTTTATCAGGTATGGAAACCCTGATTTTTGGCGTGTTGGCAGCAAATATGAGCGTGCAGAAGCCTGTTGCTGCCCCCCTTTGCCAGTCAACAGTGCCGGAGTAATAAGTTGATCATCGAACCATTACCTCAATGTCCTACCTGTAACATTGTGACTATTGATCAATGGGATGACGATGGAAATATAATTTTCGTCTGCACTACGTGTGGTTGGCTAAGGCTTGCGCAGCACCGGTTTAATGTAGGCGTATGGCATGTCGCTATCCGTCAGGCTTTGGCGCCTTTTGACATACTTCAATCGCTATTGACAGATCCTTCCATTATTCCAATCCTTGTACCTCGTCTCAAAGGAGGATATTCACACTTAACTATAACTGTTCCGCACGTGAAATCAGACAAAAAATATTATGAAGATGAGGTGAAGATCGCCAACAATGTGTATCTTAGCCAAATAATTGTCTTGCTGGTTACCCACGCGGAACAGATTATCAAGGATTTCTACAAATGCCTGTTTCTTGCCCAACCACAGCGCATGAATCAAATTTTCGCTTTAGATGGCAAGGGCAAAGCTATGATTGAGCTAAACAAAATTTTGCAGGCGAGTACCAAAGAAGCACTGATATTGACTCTGGCAGAAGAGGCTGCTGGACGCGCTGCCGGTCTTGGAATAAGCGTAAATATCGGACGAATCGTTATCGTGTATATGCTCTATATACTTGCGGAAGCAGCCATTGGGTACGGCGTTGTCACTGTAGACGAGACTAATCTCATACGCGACGGGCGCTCTCGTTGATTCTATCCACGTAACAATGTCGACAGAAACAATTGCCACCGCATCGCTGGTGGTCTCCTACACGTGTGTGGTCGACTTACAATCAGCGTACGAAAGAAGCTATTGTTCTCCAGCGAGTTCCAAGGCATGCTCAATAACAGGCTGGCTCAAGTAAAAGCCTGCTTGTTGTCGAAGACTGTCGAGCAAGGGGTGAACGGCCGGCACAAGCCGGCGCTGTTTGGCCCGCACTAGCAGACCCACCACGCCCATCACGTTGAGATCAAAGTATTGTGCTGCCCGGCGCCCGGCTTGTTCGTCCATCAGAACCAGATCGGCTTGCAATTGCAGTGCCAGGGCAAGCGTTTCTGCCTCGCCGGCGTCAAGTTCCAGGCGCAGTGCATCGACGGTATGGCGGCCAGATTGGTGTGGGGAGAGGTGTTGCTGACAATGATCAGCGGCTGTCCAGCGTTGCCCATGTCCGCATATCGGCGTCAAGGTCTACGACGTCATAGTGGGGAGAAATGCGCCGGCCGGCCAGCAGCTGGCGAAACGCCCAGAGGCTCATATCCGCCAGTTCGCGCGCGTGGCCGATCGACAGCCGGCGCTGCTGATACAGTTGGATGGCCAGTTCGACACGCAGCTCGTCTGGCGTGGCGCGGGCCGCCTGTAACAAGTGCAATGGGATTTCAATTACGGCAGAATCAGCCATAGCTTGCTCAAGAAAAAAGGGTATAGTCCTATTATACCCGATTGCTGCCTGCTGTCGATTGCGATTTTAATCAGTGTTCACAACCCTTTCACCCCCGGCGTCTTCTCTCCCTTGGGGATGCGCAGCACCTGGGCGTAGGCGCCGTCGCTCTGGCGCACGCTGTACCAGGTGTCGCCTTGCTTCTCATGCCGCTGCGCCTGCTTGCCGTCGACGATCAGCCAGGTGGGCAGCCCGCGCTCATCCACCGAAACACTGCACGGGTAGCCGGCGAAGGTCGGCCCTTGCGCCAGTTCGCCGGCGCTGGGGCCGGTGGTTTCGGCCAGGGCAAACTTCCAGCCGCGGGCGCTGAAGTAGACGCCGATCTTCTCCGCCCGATCCAGCGTCTCAATGATGGTTTTCTGTTCGTCGCTGCTGCTGACTTCCAGCGTGACAGGCACGCCGCCGGGGCTGATCAGGTCAATGGTGGCTTTGCACATGGCGTGGTTCCTTTGTTGTATGGGATGGCCCTTGCTCACATCAGCGGGCGCGGGCGGTACTGCAGCGCCTCGGCCAGATGGTGAACCTGGATTCGTTCTTCGCCGGCGAGGTCGGCGATGGTGCGCCCCAGCTTGAGCAGGCGGTGATAGGCGCGGGCGCTGAGATTCATCTGCTGCATGGCCGTGCGCAGCAGATTGTGTGATATCTCGTCGATCGGGCAGAATGCCTGCACCTCCGCCGGCCCCATGTCGCCGTTGGTGTAAATGCCCGGCCGCTTCCAGCCCTGGAAGCGAGTGCGCTGCACCTGGCGCGCCGCCTCCACGCGCGCCCGGATCGCCGCCGACGGCTCGCCGTCCCCCAGCGCCGACAGCTTGTCAAACGGCACGCGCACCATCTCCAGGTGAATATCGATACGGTCCAGCAGCGGCCCGCTCAGCCGCTGCTGATAGCGCTGCACCGCCGTCAGCGAACAAGTGCACTGCTGGCGCTCGTCCCCATAATAGCCGCAGGGACAGGGGTTCATCGCCCCGATCAAAATAAAATTGGCGGGAAAGGTCAGCGAGCCGGCGGCGCGGGCGATGGTGATGACGTGGTCTTCCAGCGGCTGGCGCAGCGTCTCGAGATTGCGCATGCCGAATTCGGGCAGTTCGTCCAGGAACAGCACGCCGCGGTGGGCCAGGCTGATCTCGCCCGGGCGCGGCCAGTGGCCGCCGCCCACCAGCCCGGCATGGCTGATGGTGTGGTGAGGGGCGCGAAAGGGGCGGGTGCGCACAATCGGCTCGCCGGCCGGCAGGGCATTGGCGACCGAGTAGATGCGCGAGATATCGAGCGCCTCGCGCAGGCCAAGCTGCGGCAGGATGCTGGGCAGCGCCCGCGCCAGCAGTGTTTTGCCCGCGCCGGGCGCGCCTTTCATCAGACAGTTGTGATGGCCGGCGCACGCCACCTCCAGCGCCCGCTTGGCATGTTCCTGCCCCTTTACATCGCAAAAATCAACCGGGAAGGAGGGTTCCGCACCGTGGTCAAAGCTCAACGAGCTCCGGCAGCGTTCGATGGGCAGTTCGCCGGACAGGTGCGTCACCAGGTCGTGCAAGGTGCGCACGGGGTAGACCGTCACCTCCTCCACCAGCGCGGCCTCCGCCGCATCGCAGGCGGGCACAAACAGCCGCTGAAAGCCGGCCTTGGCCGCCATGCCTGCCATCGACAGCAGCCCATTGACATGCCGCACGCCGCCGTCCAGGCTCAGTTCGCCCAAGAGCAGCGCGTCCTCCAGATCGCCCAATATCTGCTGCGTGGCGCACAGGATGCCCACCGCAATCGGCAGATCATACGCCGGCCCCTCTTTGCGCAGATCCGCCGGCGCCAGGTTTATGGTCAGCCGGTGCGCCGGATAGCGGTAGCCGCTGTTGCTGATGGCGGCGCGCACCCGCTCGCTGCTCTCGCGCACGGCCGTGTCGGGCAGCCCCACCAACGTCACTCGTTCCAACCCGGAAGCAATATCGATCTCCACATGCACCGGCTGGGCTTCCAGCCCGACCAGCGCCCCGCTGTGCACAGTCGCCAGCATGTCGTTCTCCCTCTTTGGACGCCGCATCTACCTTGATTGTTGTTGAGATGACGCGCCGCTTTCAGCATAGCACGGCGCAGCGCAGCAAGCAGCGATAAACCTCTTGCATTTCTACATCTTTTTCAGCGCAGCCGGCGCCTGCTGGGTGAAGCGCTTAACATCCGGCCAACATACAGCCTGCTTACAAGTGGCGCCGCTGCCGGAGAAATCGTAAGCTTTTTGATAACTTGATAAAAGTAGGATTGCGCTAAACTAGGCCATTGCTGGCGGTATACAGCTAGTTGTCAATGTGGGCTGCGCTCGCGTACACCACACTCGAGGCTACCGGAATCTAAAATTTGATGTTGTCTTTTCACTTGCTTGGACCCGTTTCGCTGCACAAACAGGGGCAACCCCTGGGTCACTTTCGCAGCCAGAAAGAAGCAGCGCTCCTCATCTATCTGGCCCAAACAGGGCAAATAGACTCAGCCGCAAGCGCCGCCGCCCTCCAAACTGCCCTTGACGCCTATCGGGGCGACTTCCTCGCTGATTTCCATCTGTCCGACGCCCCACGATTTGATCAATGGGTGACTATGAGGCGCGAGCACATTCGCCGCCAGGTCATTGCCGCCTATCACAAGCTGGGACAGTATGCGCTCGCCACGGGTGATTTTGCCGGCGGGATTGCGGCTGCCCAGCGCTGGCTTGATGTGGATACGCTGGATGACGCCGCGCACACGCGGCTGCCTCTATATGATGGGCACTGTAATCCCAAAAGTCCTGTCGATACCCACAAAGGAGATGAGTTATGTAAAAACTGGCCCTTCACAAGAGCAAACGTGCGGCGACAAGCGATGCACAACATGAGCCGGCGCAACTGGGTATTTGCAACCACCGCCTGCTCTGCTTGTGCAAGAACATATGAAGAGTAGAAGCATGAATTTGATAAGGAGTTCTCGTATGACAAGTTGGGATACACGACGCGACAAGAGGCAATTTCTATCCATACTGCTGGTGATGTGGCTGCTGTTGGGCACTATTCAGCCGGCCAGCGCAGCGCCTGCCGGCAGCGGAAGGGCGTCGTCCGTCAGCAGCAGCATGCAAGAGCAAGAGCCAAGCGCCCCCACCGCTCAGGAGCTGGCGCTGGCGATGGGCGTGCCTGCTGCTGATATTGTAGCCGCCGATCTGATGGACAGTGATCCGAAGAGTGTCGCCATTTTCACGACGACAGTGGGGAACGCCGGCTTTCCCACCGATGGCGAGACATTTACTGTTCTTTCGACGGGAACTGCCGCGGAGGCCGGTCTGCCCAACAACGAGGAAGATCGTGCCACCGAACTGGACGGGCTGAACAACAGCCAGGGGAACGATCTGGTCAGGCTGCACCTGCAGTTGAAGGTGCCGGACAAGATCAATTGCGCCAGCTTCTACTTCGCCTACTACTCAGAAGAGTTTGCTGAGTACGTCAACTCAAGTTACAACGATACGTTTTCGGCGCAGATCAACGATGCTGACTTGCTGATCTCACCAGAGAACGTAGTGACTGCCCCAGGCAACTTCGCCTTTGACACCGAGGGCAACATCCTCTCCATCAATACAACGTTTGGCGTGCAGGGTGACACCGGCACTACCTACGATGGGGCAACGCCCCGCTTGCAGGCACGAACAGCCGTTGTGCCGAGCAGCACGATTGACCTCTACTTCTCGGTTCAGGATTTGGGTGACTCCGTCTACGACTCGACGGTCTTCCTCGATAAGTTCTTTTGGAGCCAGGACCCGAACTGCGAAGAGGGTGCGTCGGTAGATTCCGACGGGGATGGGTTGCTGGATGTGTGGGAGACGGAAGGGCTGACTGTGACGGTCGGCGGCGTGACGGAGTTTGTGGACTTGCCCACCATGGGCGCTAATCCACAGCGCAAGGATATCTTCATCGAAATTGACTATATGGTGGCTGACGACCACACGCACAAGCCGCTCGATGCCGCCATAAAAGACATCGTTACCGCCTTCAAGAACGCACCCGTAGAGAATCTGGATAACACGACAGGAATCCAGCTCCATGTAGATTACGGCAAGGATGCGCCCCTGACGTACGGCGCCAAAGAGACATGGGGCGCGCTCAGTAAGAGTGATGCGCTTACCCACACCACCAACTTGGGTGAGGATGCCGGCGGCTATAACTGGGCTGCATTTGATGAGATCAAAAAGAGCCACTTCACGCCGGGCCGGGCTGCCGCCTTCCACTACAGCATGTGGATCCATCGGCTGCCGGAGAGCTACAACGGTTCAAGCGGTCAATCGCGCAACCCCGCTGCCTTTACCAGCGGCGCAAGTGACTTCATCGTCAGCTTGGGCGGTTGGCAGAACAATGTCGGCACCCAAAGGGACCAGGCGGGCACCCTCATGCACGAACTGGGGCATAACCTGGGTCTGCGCCACGGCGGGCAGGACGAGAACCAGTGGAAGCCTAACCATTTGAGCGTGATGAATTATACGTTTCAAACGAATGGCCTCATCGTCAACAAGAGCCAAGGCAACTTTGACTATTCTCGTTTCAAGCTGCCCGATTTAGACGAGAACGCACTCGATGAGACGGTTGGTGTCATTACGCAGACCGATGCTATCACAAGCACGTACGGTACGTACTGGTTCTGCGGACAAGACAACATGAAGCCCACCGATGATGCAGCCAAAGTCGATTGGAACTGCGTCCTTACCGACACACTCACGAGCGTTCGCAGCAATATCAACCAAGGCACAAACTGGAATAACAACGCCACCTACGATATCTTAGTCACAGTCAATGAGTGGGATATATTGGTCTACACGGGCGGCGCACTTGGCCAGCCGGGCGCCAGTGTGATCCTGCCCGACGTAACCGAAGTGGTTGAGATTACCAAGGAACAGGCCGACCAGATACCGGCCCTCTATCCGGAAGTTCTAAGCGTCGCTCCCGAGACGGCGGAGACATGGCAGCTTCTGTCTACCCTCGTAGGAGAGGCGAATGCAGTTTTAAGCGTGGCCTGGTCGCCGGATGGCAGCCGCCTGGCTACCGGTGCGGACAATACTGTAGTGGTATGGGATATGGAGACGGGCGCAAGCTTGCTCACCTTGGAAGGTCACACGGACGGTATCCGGGGCGTGGCCTGGTCGCCGGACGGCAGCAAGATCGCCTCTGCCTCCTATGATCGGACAGTGAAAGTATGGGATGCGCAGACAGGCGAAAACCTGGCCACCCTGGAAGGCCACACCGCCGCAGTCACCAGCGTGGCCTGGGCGCCGGACAGCCGCCGTCTTGCCTCCGGCGCAGGCACCAATGACAGTAGCGTGCGGATATGGGATGCGGAGACAGGTGAACTCCTGACCACCCTGGCGGGCCACGCCGAGGAAGTGACCAGCATAGCGTGGTCGCCCGACGGCAGTCAACTGGCTTCTGCATCCGTGGATCAGACTGTGCGGCTGTGGGATGTGGAGACGGGAGAGACGCTGACCACCTTCGCCGGCCACACTGGCGCCGTCACCAGTGTCGTCTGGTCGCCGGACGGCAGTCAACTGGCCTCTGCATCCGTAGATCAAACCGTGCGGCTGTGGGATGTGGCGATGGGGGAGAGTCTGGCCACCCTTGAAGGCCATACCGCCGGCGTCAGCAGCGTGGCCTGGTCGCCGGACGGCAGCCGCCTGGCCTCTGGGTCGGGTGACAACACCGTACTGGTGTGGCGTGCGGAGACGGGTGAAATCCTGTCTACCCTCGAAGGACATACAGATGCCATTCGCGGCGTCGCTTTTTCAGCGGACGGAACCCGTCTCGCCTCCGGCAGCAATGACGGCGCTGTGCGGGTCTGGAGCCAGGAGATTACCGAGATCAGACCGCAGTGGCAAGTTCGCGCCGAAGTCGTTGGTCATGCCATCGGAGTCCTGAGCATTGCCTGGTCGCCGGCGGACAGCCGGATCGCCTACGGAACAGGCGACGGCGCCCTGCGCATCTGGAATCAGGACACAGGCGAAATCCTGACGATCTCGGACGAACATACCGATGGCATTCGGGGTGTAGCCTGGTCGCCGGACGGCAGCAAGTTTGCGTCTGCCTCCTATGATAGAACGGTGCGCGTGTGGGATGCGCAGACAGGTGAAAACCTGGCCATCCTCGCAGGCCACACCGCCGGCGTGACCTGCGTGGCGTGGTCACCGGATGGCAGCCAACTGGCCTCTGGCGCTGGAACCGGTGACAGCAGCGTGCGGGTGTGGGATGTGGCAACAGGCGAGACCGTGACTACGCTCCAGGGCCACAGCGAGGAGGTTTCGGGCGTGACATGGTCGCCGGACGGCAGCCGTATCGCAACCGCCTCGATGGATGGGGCTGTGCGCGTGTGGGATGTGGCGACGGGCGAAACCCTGGCCACCCTCGAAGGACATACCGAATGGGTGACCAGCGTAGCGTGGTCGCCGGACGGCAGCCGCATCGCCTCCTCATCGTTTGATGGAACCGTGCGCGTGTGGGATGTGGCGACGGGCGAAACCCTGGCCGTCCTCGCAGGCCATACGGAGCCGGTCGGCAGTGTGGTCTGGTCGCCGGACGGCAGCCAACTGGCCTCTGGGTCGGGTGACGCCACCATACGCGTGTGGGATGTAGAGACAGGCGAAACCTTGGCCATCCTTGAAGGTCACACCGCCGCGGTGCGGGGCGTAACCTGGTCGCCGGATGGCGCTCATCTCGCCTCCGGCAGCAACGACGGCACGGTGCGGGTGTGGAATGCAACGACGGAGCAGACTGTGTTCTCTTCCGGAAACAACACAAGCACAAATAACACAAGCGTAATAGCAGATCCTTCAAGCTCGACAGACGAGACCGCCGGCTCGCAAAGCAATCTGTACAATGTAGAAAACCAGTGGGGTGATTCTGATGCCCTATGGAATGAAGGGGGCGCGTGGATAATTGGTGGTCGCCCAGAGCAGCGCGTGGTTGCGCTCACCGCCACTTCGAGTGATGGGGGCCAAACCTTATCCGGAACGATGACCTACGCGGGCGAAGGGCCTATCGGCTTCCGCGCCACCAGGACAGAGCAGAACAGCTATGTTGTCGAGAACCAGTGGGGTGATTCTGATGCTCCCTGGAACCCAGGCGGCACTTGGGTGTTGGGCAATCGTGACGCCCAAGCTGTCGTCGCCATTGATGTCTCCTCCGATGACGACGGCAGCACGCTTAACGGCGTGATGACGTATGATGGCGAAGGACCTATCGGCTTCCGCGCCGTCCTGGGAGGAAGTGGGGAGTAAAATCACCTTGCTTGCAGCAAAGCTGACCTGGTAGAACGTTGCATCTGCAGCAAAAAGTGCCCGGCGTCACGTGACGCCGGGCACTTTTTGCTGTGACCTCACAGACGGGTGCGGCCCCCAGCGTGAAGGCGAATACGTTTCTGTGGTAAAATGAAGCCACCAAATTATTCGCCAATTCAACAAAGGATGGGCTTCTTATGGCAAAAAAGCAACAATCTTCCCCCGATACGCAATCTGCACCGGCTGCCCAGCGCCCGCCGATTGCACTGCAGCTCTATACGCTGCGCAGCCTCCAGCAGCCGCCGGCGGAACTGCTGGCCGAAGTGGCCGCCATCGGCTACAGCGGCGTGGAACTGGCCGGCACCTTTGCACCCGGTATGCCTGCCGCCCAACTGCGCCAGTTGATCGATGATGCCGGGCTGCAGGTGGTCTCCGCCCATGTCAGCCTGCAAGATCTGGAGGCGGATCTGCCGGCAGCCATCCAGGCGCAAAAAACGCTCGGCAACACCATGTTGATCGTGCCCTGGGTGTCGGAAGACCTGCGCGGCAAGACTGCCGACAGTTGGCAGGCGCTCGGCGCCCGCCTGGGCCGCCTGGCCAAACGCAGTGCCCACGCCGGCATGGGCTTTATGTATCACAACCATGATTTTGAAATGACGATGATCGACGGCAAACCGGCCATCGACTGGCTGATGGCCGGCGCCGGCCATGTGGCGCTGGGCTGGGAGCTGGATATGGCCTGGGCGCAGCACGGCGGCCAGGATGTGCCGGCGCTGCTCGCGCGCTATGCCGGGCGCGTCTCGCGCGTCCATGCCAAAGATCTGGCCGCCGACCCCAGCGTCAGCCCATCCGAAAAGGGACTGGCCACTGTCGGAGCCGGCATCCTCGATTGGGATGCAATTCTGCCGGCGGCCAAGGCGGCCGGCGTCGAATGGTATATTGTCGAGCACGATTTCCCCGTTGACCCGCTGGCCAGCATCCGCAGCAGTTACGAATTTTTGGCAGGCAAATTAGCCTGACGCATGGGTAGCAGAAGGCGAGGATTCCCCTGCTGCAGCCGTGCTGGACAGCGGCTGCGGGGGAATCTTCGCCTTCTCCACAGCATTTCGATAAGGAGGTGCAGCAATGGCGCAGACGGCCATGTTCACAGGATTGGTGACGGACGAACAAGGTCGCACACTGGAGGTCGATGTGGTCGGGGAGACGGCCTGCTATGTGGTGTATGACGATGATTTCCGCCGCTATGTGGATGCCGCCCAGGTGGATCGCCAGGTGCTGCGCTTTATGCGGGAACAGGTGGACGACAACCGCCAGCTAGCGGTCGGCGCCATGCTTGACATGATGGGCAAGGACGATTTATTTACCAAAGTCGCAGTCGAGTCGACCATAGACCATATGGAGGAGGCCGTCGGCCAGCCCATTCCCGAAGATGCACGCCAGTGGTTGGGGATGTTGGGCTTTCGTGTCGTCATCGACTTTCATGGCGATGTGGTGGATATTCAACTGCCGGCGGGTGCCGGCGGGGAAGGGGAAGGTGAGTGACGCAGCTGCAGCAGGGCGAGCGCCACACAAGCCGCCCACGGCATAATCTGAAATTCACCGTTGCGCAGCGCCGCCTGCACTGCATCCGGCGTCAGCAGCAGCGGCTCCAGTTGCTCCAGGTCGTCGGCATCCACTGGCTGCTGCCAGACCACTTCCTGCGCTAGAAAAAAGTGGCCGCGGCCAGCCCCGCGGTTGCCATCCACCACCAGCGAGCCTAACGCCGTCCAGCGTCCGCCGCCATAGCCGGTCTCCTCCAACAGTTCGCGCTGCGCCGCCGCCAACGGCTCCTCGCCCGCCTCCAGATAGCCCCCCGGCACAGCCAGCGTCAGACCGTTGGCGGCATACTTTTCCTGCCGGAAGCAGAGAATGCGCCCATCCGTCCGCACAGCGGTGATGTTGACAAACTCAGGCGTGATGACCCAGGGCCAGTCATCGACCTGGCGGTCAGCGCCAAAGGCGACGACATGCTGCTCCACCTTCAGAAAGCGTCCATCCCCCACGCTTAAGAGCGGCGTGCGCTGCAAGGTGCGGATATAGGACATGCCGGTCTCTTTCATGAGTGCACACGGATCGTTTGCAGCCATTTGATCTGGCGCAAGGCGTCGTCGGTTTCGGCAGGTGCGATCAGCCGCACAAGCCCCTGTTGGCGGGTAAGCGGGATGCCGTTCAGCAGGTAGGCCAGCAAGATCGGCCGTGCGCCCACCTCGGCCAGATCGGTTGGCCGCAGCCGTGTGCCGAAACCGTCGGCTCCGGCCAGATCCATAAATAGCCAGTCGGCCTCGGCGGGCAGCACCTGCGCCAGCAGGTCAGACAGCCGCGCGCCGCCAAAGGTAAAGGGGCCGGAGGCGCCGTGCCCTGTGCTGACGATCATACAGTTGGGGAGATGCAGCAGGGGCAAAGCAGCCAAATCGTCCGGCGTAAAAAGATGCTTGTGTCCAGCCGCCGTGTATACGGTAATCTCCGCGCTGCCGCGGGGCGTTTGAAGGTTTGGCTCATGGGCGTGCCCTTCCACCCACTCCGGCTGCTGATCTGCAGGATGGTTGTGCATCAATGTTCCGGTTCAACACTAAAGCTGAGCGGATAACCGTCGAGCCGGGCACGCGAGCGGGCAACTTTGACCAGCCGTTCGGCCTCCAGGCGCGGGCGCACCACGACTACTGCCTGCCCTTCATTGTGCGCCGTCTGCGCCACATGCTCAGCGATTTCCTCGGACAGCAGAAAGAGACCCATTAAAATACGCAGCACATAGTCAATGGGCGTGACGCTATCATTGTGGACTACAACATACCAGCGGCTTTCGTGTTCCTCCGTGCTGCTCAGATCGATATCCAGATCATCTAGCGTGGCCGCTTCCGTTTCCTGCAACTGCGGGTCGGTTGTCATGATGGGTCTGCTTGTCGCCAAAGGAATATGTCACTGCAATTCACTGCAATTCACTGTGCAGCATTATACAAGCGAATATCAATCTAGGCGAAGCTTGGATTTGTTGCGCCGAAATCGGTTTTACAGCGGTGCGCAGGTGGTCTAGAGATTATCATTTTTATTTGTAAACTAAACTTAATTTGGGTGTTGAATATGCGCCCGTTTCCTGTTATAATCGTGCCGATTTGCACAAACAGGTGGGAGGATGCCTCCCGCCCTTTTTTATAACGAAGGCAAAAGAGATTGCGCTGCGCAGACAGCCGTTTTGTGTGAATCGGCTGTCTGCAGGTGAAGCGCTGGAAAGCAATAGGAATTACAACGTGACTGGTGGTGGAAACCAGCAGGCAGCGGCCAATATTCCGGTAATCGACTATGAAGGCAGCCACTATCGGGCTGACTTCTGGGCCGGCCAGGGACGTGACTATGAGGATGCCAGCGAGCGGCTGGCGTTGCAACAGCTTATGCCTGCCCAGGGCGGGCGGGTTGCCGAAATTGGTGCGGGGTTTGGCCGCCTGGCGGCGCTGTACCAAGGCTATGAACAGGTAATCCTCTTCGATTATAGCCGCACCTTGCTGCGTGAGGCGGCGCAGGAGCTGGGAGGCGACTCGCGTTTCGTTTTTGTGGCAGGCAACATTTACACCTTGCCGCTGGTGGACAATTGTTTGGATACTCTGGTCATGGTGCGGGTGATGCATCATCTGGCCGATGTGCCGGCGGCGCTGACACAGCTGCGGCGTGTGCTGCATCGCCACAGTGTAGCGGTGGTGGAGTATGCCAACAAGCGCAATCTCAAAGCACTGCTGCGCTGGGCGCTGCGCCGGCAGAACTGGTCGCCGCTGGATCCGCAGCCGGTGGAGTTTGTGGAACTGAACTTTGATTTCCATCCGCAGTGGATGGAAGCGCAGATGCGTAGTGCTGGGCTGCAGGTGCGCCGGCGCTATGGCGTCTCGCATTTCCGGCTGCCGCAGCTCAAACAGGTTGTGCCGGCGGCGCAGTTGGCACAGATGGACAGCCGGCTGTTCAAAGTGGGGGGAACTTTCCCCGTAGCGCCCAGCGTATTTGTACAGGCGGCGGCGCCGGGTGCGGCGGGACGGCCTCTGTTGAGTACGGCGCCGCAAGAGGTGCACCGCCTGCTGCGCTGTCCGCAGTGCGGCTGCGCGACATTGGAACGGGCGGACGTGGATCGTTTGCACTGTCCTCAATGCGCTGCAGGTTATCGGCGGCAGGCGGGGGTTTGGGATATGAAGGAATCCGCTTAGCTACGGCGATACAACATCTGTGCGAAAATTGCCGGCTTGCTGCCAACCGGCAGGTGTGTTTGCAAAATGCAGGATAACAAATCGGTTTTGAACTGTACTTCAGGAGTAGCGAGATCGAAATGTCTTTGTGGGCAGGGTTCGATCTTGTAAGAAAACTGCTAGACGGGCGGCGACTCAACTGTCATACTGTCTTGGTAGACAGCGCGGGATGAGACGGGTGTAAGGGAGAGAGAAAATGGCAAAGCAGAAAGCGCTGGGCGCATCGGTTGACAACAAATTCGAAGACGAATTTGAGCATGAATATGATGTAGAAGAAGAGAGCGGCGTAGAAAACGGCCAGGTGCAGGCGGACAGCGAAGCGACGGAGACGGCCGCGCTGCTAAGTCCCGAACAGGCATTGGAGCATCTGCTCACGTTGGGCCGTTCGCAGGGCTATGTTTCGTATGATGACGTGCTCAAGGTCATGCCCGAAGCGGAAAGCAACATGGAGCAGTTGGAAGATATCTTTGCTGTGCTTTTTGAGCAGGGGATCGACGTCGGTCAGGCGCGCGAAGAAGAGTCGGAATCCCTGGGGGAAACCGATATGAGCGACATCACCGATATGGGCGATATGGCCGAAATTGCTGAGCTTGAGATGGAGGCGGCTGAAGCGGACGCCTTTGACTTGAGCCAGATTGAGATTGATGATTCGATCAGCCTCTATTTGAAGGAGATCGGCCGCGTTCCGCTTTTGACGGCGGAGGAAGAGATTGATCTGGCCAAACGCATGGAGCGCGGGCGCGATTCACGTCGCAAGCTCAGCGATGGGCTGGACGATTGGGAGGAGCGCGAGCGGCTGCTCTGGTTTGTGCGCGACGGCCAGGCGGCGCAGGAGCATTTGATCAAGGCCAACAGCCGCCTGGTGGTGAGCGTGGCCAAAAAGTACGTCGGGCGTGGCGTCCCCTTCCTAGATTTGATTCAGGAAGGCAACATTGGCCTGATCCGGGCCGTCAAGAAATTTGATTACCGGCGTGGTTTCAAGTTCAGCACCTATGCCACCTGGTGGATTCGGCAGGCCGTGACGCGTGCCATTGCCGACCAAGGCCGCACGATTCGCGTGCCGGTGCATATGTATGAGCAGATCAACCGGCTCACGCGCACCAGCCGCCAGTTAGTGCAAGAGTTGGGGCGCGACCCGACGACGGATGAGATCGCCGACGAACTGAAGGTGTCGCCGCGCAAGGTAGAGCATATCATGCGGGTAAGCCAGCGGCCGTTGAGTCTGGAGATGCCGGTCGGTGAGGAAGAAGACAGCTATCTGGGTGATTTTATTGAGGACGAAGATGCCGATGCACCCGGCGAAGCTGCCGGCCAGCAGCTCTTGCGCGAAGTTATTGACGAAATATTCCAGAGCCTGACACCGCGTGAGGTGCGCATTCTGCAGCTGCGCTTTGGCTTGGTGGACGGCTACTGCTACACCTTGGAAGAGGTGGGTAAGAAGTTTGGGGTGACGCGCGAAAGGATTCGCCAGATCGAAGCGCAGGCGCTCAGCCGTCTGCGCCACCCCAGCCGCAGCCGCAAGCTGCGCGATTATCTATAGTAAAATGTTTCACGTGAAACATTTCTGCTGCTAATCCACAAAAAGGCGGCCCCACAATTTGTGGGGCCGCCTTTTTGTGGATTAGCTTTGCTTGCTCTAAAACCTCTTGTAAACCTCTGTTTTGCCGTCATACCCGTTGACAGCCGGCACGCCGCCGCCTAGAATCAAGCAGCCTACACGTAAATTGTCTCCCGTTAGCGACCGACTTTTCCCGACGGCTGCTGAGGCTTTGTCTGTTGTTGATGCTCAGACGGAGGCACATGATTCGCCTGCTGCTCGCTCTGGCCGGCTGCGGTTTGCTGGCCTTGGCTGCTCTAACTTTGCTGCCTGTCCATGCGCAGGCGCCCACCTGCCGGGTCTGCCTGTCGCAAATCTATGCCGGCGGCGGCAAAGAGGAGAGCGCTTTTAATGCCGATTTTGTTGAATTGTTCAACCCCACCGCTGCGTCACAGCCACTGGCAGGTTGGCATCTCAACTATGCCGCCATGCACAGTGAGCAGTGGGCTGCTGTCGACCTCAGCCCATTGACGCTGGCGCCTTTCAGCTATGCTCTGGTCGCGCTTGCACAGGGAGAGGTCGGCGCACAATTGCCGGCGCCGGATCTGCAAGGCGACTTGAACCTCAATTCCACCGGCGGCAAGCTGCAGATCGTCGACACCGCCAACATACAAGCCGATCTGGTGGGCTATGGCGGGGCCGATTATGCTGAAGGCGCGCCGGTCGATACTTCTCCCGACCAACCAGCTTTGTGGCGGCTGCAGGACGGCTGCCGCGACAGCGACAACAACGCCGCCGACTTCACCCCAGAACAGCCGCAGCCGCGCAACAGCCAGTCACCGACGAACCCTTGTCCCGACATTGCGCCGGAGCAGTCGCCTACGCCAACCGCTGCGCTCTCCCCCGACACGCCGGACCCCACCGCCGCAGCCACCGGCGCCCTTACGGAGACAGTCGCTGAAACGCCCACTGCCCTGCCGCCGCCTACTGCCGTGGAGGAGCCACCACCCGCTCCGCTTGCCACTGCCGACTTATCTCTGCCTTCTACACTGACCCCAGACCCGGCCCTTGACGGCACACCGCTGCCACAGGCGCTGCCGTCGGAAACGGCGACTGCCCCGCCGGCAGAAACGGCAATTGAGCCACCGACGCTCACGGCAGCAGCCACGCCATCCCTGACTGCCACGCCCACCCCAGCGCCGACCGCTACGCCCACAACCGCGCCGACGCCCCTGCCGCGCATCCTGATTAGTGAACTGCTGATTGATCCGGACGCTGCGCCCGACGCTGTGGGAGAATGGGTCGAATTGTATAACCCCAACGCCTGGGCTGTTGATTTGCAGGGTTGGCTGCTGGCGGATGGGGGCAGTGACCGCCATATCATCGGCGCTGCTTTGTGGATTGCGCCTGATGGCTATCTCGTGGTTGGGGCCAGTGCGGATAGGGAAGCAAACGGCGGTGCGCCGGTAGCATATCAATACAGCGGCGTCACGCTTGCCAACCAAGAAGATGAACTACGGCTGCTGGGACCTGACGCGCAACTGGTGGACGCCGTCGCTTGGGGCGAAGCGCGCGGCCTGGCGGTTCCCAGCGGCGCCGGCCTGGAGCGCATCACACTGGCAGAGCCGGCTGCTTGGGCCGCTGCTGCTGCGCCCTGGCCCGGTTCCTGGGGCGACTACGGTTCGCCGGGCGCGGCCTATTCTCCACCCTTGCCAACTGCAACGCCTGCCGTCATTGCCTTGCCCACTGCCGCCCTGGAGGCTACCCCTTCACCGGCAATCACGCCCATCCAGCCGGCCTTTTGGGCAGCCGGCAGTACGCCCAGCCCGCTCCAGATTGAGGAGATTGATTACAGCGGCAGTGACGCCGAATATATCGTCCTGCTCAACGTGGGGAGCGAGGCGATCTCCCTGGCAGGTTGGTTGCTGGGCGATGCGGAATCGCCCGGCAAAAGCGAAGGTATGTATGCGCTGCCGGACACACTGCTGCCGCCTGGCGGTTTGTACAGCGTTGCGCGCCAGGCCGAGGCGTTCCATAACCGCTTTGGGCGCTGGCCGGACGCCACCGTGGAAGAAGCCACCGCACAAGAAGCGGCCGCAGCAGCGGTGCAGTTGGCCCCGCGCAAAGAGCTGGCGCCCGGCCAACTGGCGCTCAACGACAGCGGGGATGAAGTTGTGCTGCTGGGGCCGGGGCTGCTGCTGGCGGACGCCGTCGCCTATGGCAGCGGCAATTATGCCGCGCTGCACCTGAGCGGAGAGCTGCAGGCTGCTGCCGGCGATACACTCCAGCGCGTGCCCGGCGCGCTCTTTCCGACAACAGCAGATGTGCGCCAGCGCTTTTTGAGCGCGCCGCCGCGTCCCTTCGATGTGCGCGGACTGCCGCTGGGTGCACCCCCTGCCGCTGTCGTGCTGGACGAGGGCTATCTGGCGCTGTGGGGAACGCTGGGCGCACACAGCAACTTCACCCGCGGTTTTTCTGCGCCCCCACACTATCTGCTGGCCGCCGCCGCCGCCCAGGGGCTGCAGTTTGTCGCGGCTGCGGATGATGGCGTCTGTGCGCCACCCCTGCAAGTTCCAGCCGGAATGAGCGTGCTGCCGGCATGGCGCTGGCAAGGGGATGGTGCGGCGCAGGCTGTGGTCTATAACGCCTTGCCGGTCGCCAACTTGTCTTTTGACGGCCTGGCGGATTATCTGGCTGACCACAGCGGCGCCGTCCAGTGGCAGGGCAAAGGCGACCCCTGTCTGGGCAGCCTCTCCGCGCTCGATGCAGACGATATTCACAGTGAAGATCTGCCGCGCTTGTTTGATCGATGGCATCTGCTGGGTGTTCCATGGCTGCCGGCAGGCAACGCCGAACCTGATCTGCCCGGTGTAGTCACCGCTAGCCCTCGCTATACCGGGTTGGCGGTGCGCAGCCAGGATGCAGACTCGCTGTTGGAAGCAGTGGGGGCCGCGCGCGGTTGGATGACAAGCGACCGCAATCTGTGGCTGACGCTGCGCGCTGAGCAGGCCGGCGGGGGTGCACAGTGGATGGGCAGCTGGTTGGCCGCGGCCAATCAGGTCACACTTTTTATCAACTATGGCGACTTGGACGGCGAAGCGGCCAGCCTCGCCCTCTGGCAAGACGGCGCCCCGCTGCAGCAGCTGCTTCTGCCGCCGGCAGATGGCCGCTGGAGCCTATCCGTGCCCGCCGTCCCCGGTGCGGTGCTGGCGGCAGTGGCAACCCAGACCGATGGCGATTTTGCCGTCACTGCTCCATTTCTGGTGGTGAAGCCGCCCAACGGAAGCGTGCTGATCAACGAAGTGTTGCCTGCGCCAGGCAGTGATGCCGACGGTGACGCCAATAAGGATGGGAAGACGAACAGCCAGGACGAGTTCATCGAGCTGTGGAACCCCAATGCGGAGCCTGTGGCGCTGGGTGGCTGGCAGTTGGTTGACAGCCAAGGAGAGGTCGCCGGCGGCCACCGCTATACCTTTGCCGCCACCCGGCTGATCTTGGGGGGTGAACATCTGGTGCTCTGGCGCGATGAGACACGGCTGAGCCTGGATGACGGCGGCGACAGTCTGCGTTTGCTCGATGCCGGCGGCGGCGAACGTGACAGCGTGCACTGGGATGCTTCTCTTGGCCGGGGGCGTTCGCTGGCACGCATTCCCGACGGCGCAAGCTGGTATCGGGGTGCGGATGTGACGCCGGGCCAGGCCAACCGGCCCGGCGATGGGTCTCCCAATGAAGAGCGCCGTCCTCCTCCCAATCCCAATGGCGACCTGCCTGCCGTCCCTACGCTCGAAGCCACCTATGGGCAGGCAGGCGGGCCGCCCGGTTCTGTGGCGCAGTCGAAATTGGCAGGACTGGACGCTGAGGTCGAACTGCGTGCCGTGGTGACTGTGCCGCCCAATTTGTTTAACGGCAGCATCTACGTAGCCGATGTGGCGGAGGATGGCGCCACGGCGGGCATCGGCGTCATGGTATATCTGCACAGCGGGGATTTTCCGCCTCTGGTGGAAGGAGACCGCGTGTGGCTGCACGGACGTTGGGATTCCTACCGCGGCGAGATGGAATTGGTGCTGGCAGGGCCGCAGGACATATGGAAGTTGGACTCTGCTGCCCCTGCCAAGCCGCTGCCGGTGCAGGCGCACACGGTGTGTGAAGCGGTAGAGGGCAGGCTTGTCACCTTGCACGGCGCAGTCGCAGGCTGGCAAGGCGATAGCCTGCTGTTGGTGGATGAGGAACATCCGGCCTCTGCACCGCTGCGCGTGACGGTGCGCAGCAGCCTGGCCTGGAAGCGCCCGTTCGTCCACAAGGGAGAAGTGTGGCAGGTGACGGGCGTCGTCAGCCAGTTTGCGCGCAAAGCCCCCTGGAACGACGGCTATCGCGTGCTGGTGCGCTATCCGAGCGATCTTGTCCGAATAGAATAGCCGGTGTGCGCCTTGAGCAGTGATTGGGGGGCAATATGCTGGGTAATCGCCAGGCCGGACGCAATGACGGAGCCGGCGCCGATGCGGATGCCCGGTTCAATGTAAATGCCGGAGCCAAAGCGCACGCCATCTTCAATCTGCACCCGGCTGGAGGTTACGACCGCCGGGCCAAAGCTGCAGTGGCGTCCCAACACACAGTGATGCTCGATGCTGCAGTAGGCGCTTAAAAAATTATTGTCCCCGATCGTGGCGCACGCGCCGAAGTGGCAGAGCGCCATCACCACATTGCCCTCACCCCAGTGAACATTCATGCCGATCACACAGCTTGAATGAACAACATTGGCAAAGGCCAGCCCCCGACTTTTCCATTGTTCAAAAATGCGGGTGCGCGCTGCGATGCTGGTGCTGATCGAAATGACGGCAGCATCGATCTGGCGAGCGGCGGCCATATCGACGGCGCGTGCGACGTCGATGGCCCCCAAAACGGGTACACCCGCCACGCTTTTGCCGTGGATAGCTGGGTTGTCATCCAGGATGGCGACGGCGCGCTGGTGGGGCAGCTTGGCGAGGGCATCAAGAATTTGGATGGCCCCATTGCCGCCGCCGATAATCAGCAGGCGCTGCGGACCGACGTAGGGATAGCGATCCTCGACCAGATCGCGCAGTTCGTCCGCTGCCGGCGCAACAGAATAGGTGACCGGTGCGTTGGCAGGCGCGGCAGGTACAGCGGATGGGGCTGCGGCTTGGGCTGCCAGATAGCTCTGCACATCAGCCTCTGTGATGCGTTCGTGCACGGACGGCACCTGCGCCAGTTCGATGCCGTGGCGCTGCGCCAGCAGTTGGGCTTTGAGGGTTCCGATGCGGGCGGCGCCGGCGGCCGCCGGCGCTTTGGTGGCTGCATCCGGCTGGGCCTGTTGCGCCAGCCAGGCGGCGGCGGTGGCCTGGCTCGAGGCTTCGCCGCCGACGGCGGCGACAATTGCGCCGACGCTGACCTCTGCACCAGGGCCGGCCAACGGCCAAAACAGACCGGCTGTCGGGGCTTCCAGATCTAGTACACTCTTGGTTGTTTCTGCCACGCCCACCACTTCGCCCCGCTGCACCTGCCTGCCGGCAGGTTTCGACCATTCTGCAATGGTGGCGGTAATGTCATTGGGGCCGGACTGGGGAAGATAGACAGGCGTAAATTCTGGCATAAGCTGATAAACACCCTCATAGCACCTTGATTGTGCCCCAAAACGCACTTTTGTCTTACAGTTGGCCGGTCGCCCCCCAAGCGGCAAGCTGCTTCCGATAGGACGGGTCGTCGTAGCGCGCAAGCAAGAAGGCGGGCGCATAGGACGGCAGGGCTGAGCCAGTGATATGGGCGGCCAGCAGTTCACCGCCGGCGCAGGCCGCCATCAGCCCATAGCCGGAAAGCGCGGCAAAAATATAGGCGCCCTCCAGCGGCAGCGGACCAATCAGCGGGCGATTTTCCGCTGTTTTGGTGTAATAGCCGCCATCGACATAGCTCTTGGGGAGATGGTCCAAGTAAGCGGCGAGACCCGGCGCCAGCGTGCTCATGCCGCGCAGCACAATTTCGTTGAATTCAGGATCGATTGGAACTGGAAACGCCGGCTCCACCGCTGACAGGTGGTAAGCCCACAGCAGCAGCAGCGTGTGGGCGCCCTGCCCGCCTTCGGGGCGAAAGTGGATTCCACCCGGAAACGGCCCCAGCAGATGGCTGCTTTCTTCACTGCCGGCCAGCGCCGCGCGATCTTCTTCACTCCAGGGCAGGCACTGCTCATCTTCCCAGATGACAAGCGGGGCTGTGCGCGCAATAATTCCTTGTTTGTCCTCAAAGGCGCTCTTGAGGTGCAGTTCCGAAAAAATTGGCAACTCCAGACCGCTGAGCGCGGCGACCTCCTTCACCAACGGCCCGCCGGCGTTGACAAACCGGCTTGTCGCGATCTGCTGCGTCCCCTCACTGCCGGTGACGGTGACGCCCGTCACCCGTCCCCCCTCGGCGTGCACAGCCGTCAGCCGGCCTGAGAGCAGGCGCACGCCATGTGCTTTGGCCTCTTCCAACAGCAGCATGCCAAGCTGCTGGCCACTAAACCAGCCGCAGCGGCGGGCGTGCAGTACGGCAACGGCCTCAGTCGTCAGGTAGGGAAAGTGGCGGCGGATCAGGCTGGGGTCAAGAAAAAGGTCGGCGCCATCCGGCTGACTATGCCAATGCTCAGGGTCGCCAACACTATACGCCTCTTCATCGGGTGCACCGGCATGCACACGCAGCGGGCCGGCCCCCATGCGCGCAGCCTGCATGGCCGACTCCACCAGCGTGCGTACATGCACTGGGTTGCCGGTGGCGTAGAGATAGCCGCGGCGGTTGAGCCGGATGCGGTGGTCACTGGCATCGTCAAGCTGCTCCAGCAGGTCAATACTGCGGTTCATAAAGCGCAGCATGGCATCGTCCGGCCCCGGCCACCAATTTCGATATGCTTCCGTCGATTTATCGCTGGTCAGGCTCATCGGCGGGCGCGCATCCACCAGCAGCACGTTGCTCATCCCGTGATGGACTGCAAGATGATAGGCGGCGCTGATCCCAGCAATGCCCGCCCCGCAAATAACAACTTCTGCGCTGTTCCGGCTCATGGATCTACTCTAGCAGAGGCGGCGGCAAAGTGCAATTGAGCGGATAATGACAAACGAGGGTTAACTGCGGCCAACGGCTCACCAGCTAAATACGTCTTAGCGCAGGTTTCAATGCTGTCACAATGGCCAGCAGCATAAGCCTTGAGGCTTCTACTGCGGTCCAGTTGATAATCAGCTAGCTTCGACCACAGCACAGCAATTATATGCGGCAAGACCGTCGCGAGGCCGTCGCGAGGCCGTCACAAGGCCTTAATAAGGCGGGCAACAGCGTCCGTCGGCGCCGTCAGCGCCCCTTCCAAACAGGAGCGCGTTTTTCGACAAAGGCAGCCATGCCTTCCTTCTGATCCTCGGTGGCAAAAAGCAGATTGAAGAGGCGGCGTTCGAGGTGCACGCCCTCGGCTAACGGCAGTTCAAAGGCATGGTTGACGGCTTCCTTGGCAATGCGCAGTGCAATGGGGGACTTGGCGGCAATTTCGCCGGCAATGCTGAGAGCCGCCGCTTCAAAGTTTTCGTTGGACAGCAGACGCGCCACCAGGCCAAAACGCAGCGCCTCCTGCGCCGTCAAGCGCCGCCCCGTCAACACCATATCCATGGCGACGGCCTTGCCCACTGCGCGTGTCAGCCGCTGCGTGCCGCCCGCGCCGGGAATAATGCCCAGGTTGATTTCAGGTTGGCCAAAGACGGCTGACTCAGCCGCCAAAATGAAGTCGCAGGCCATCGCCAGTTCACAGCCGCCGCCCAAGCACCAGCCGCTGACAGCAGCGATCACCGGTTTGGTGATGCGCGCCAGTTTGTCCCAATAGCCGATAAAGGGGCTGTCGATCATCTCGACCACGGAGGCTTGCGCCATCTGCTTGATGTCGGCGCCGGCGGCAAATGATTTTTCGCTGCCGGTAATCACGAGACAGCCGATGGCATCGTCGGCGTCAAACGCCTGCAAAGCCGTCAGCAGTTCCTCCATCAATTCTGCATTGAGGGCGTTGCGCGCTTCAGGGCGGTTTAGTTGCACAATCCCAACGCGCGCCTCGCGGCGCACAAGCACGTAGCTGCGAATGATTTCTTCAGCCATAATCCCCCCGAATGGATGTGATTGGCGTGGGCGTGCAGGGTCTGTCATGTCCCCTTTCCGCTGGAAGATGAGCTATCACCACGGTAACAGGATGCGATAAAATGGTCAAGATGCAGTTCCCAATCTGTGAAAAAAGGTGGGATTGTTCAAACGCAGCCGAGGCCGGAACCACTTTTGTAAGGCAGATGCGGTTGGCCTCGCGCTGGACTATCCGTATAATGTTACATGGGTGCATCTCTGAAAACCCATGTTTTATGCGGCCAGTGGCAGAGAGGCAAACTCGAATGGCCTAACAGGTTGAGTGGCAGCCGATAATGGAAGCGGCTGTGTTTGGCCCAAGCTGATGAATTTCAGCTTGTGCT
>JBBRBX010000024.1:0-55944 GCA_038205395.1 Caldilineales bacterium | reverse complement strand
TCAGGTTACCAAATCCGTCATGGAAACCCTCTCCATCCAGATGCACGCCATTTGTCCACGATGGAATTACACCATCTCGCCCAGGTCGTCGAGCCTATGATGTTGTCAATGTGCGGCCTTATTCTTTTACAGGCCCTAAGTATCTAACGCAGCGACTCGACGCATGTGCTGGCAGCGGTGCGCGCCTTGAACCGCTATGCTAACGTGGGCGAGAGGATGCGAAATTGCCTGAGTGTGTTGGCGACCGTGACGCCGGCGTCGTTGCGTCCTCCTTTGCAGCCGGACTGGGTGGCGCGGTATGCCAGGCATTTTGATGACTACAGCCTACCTGCCGGTGTCAGCAAACGAAGGGCGTTGGTGCAGGCGATCGGGGATGATGGTCGCACCCTGCTGCACGCTATCCACAGCCCGGACGCTCCCAGTTGGTTACGGGAGGTGCCGGCGGTGGAAACGTTGCGCATCGTCTGGCTGCAACAGTACTATGCGGCGGCGCCTGGTGAGCCGATGCGCTGGCGGGAACGGGATGACCAGCCGCCAGCAAGTCAGTTGCTGCACACGCCGTATGACGCAGAAGCGCGCTATGGCACCAAGGGTGACACGCACTGGGTCGGCTACAAAGTGCATCTCACCGAAAGCTGTGAGCCGGACAGCCCGCATCTCACCACCAACGTGGTCCACGACAGCAGTCGTGCCGGACTTTGCCGTGGCAACCGTTATTCACGCACAACTGGCTGAGAAGGAGTTGTTGCCTCAGGAGCACATCCTCGACGCCGGCGCTGCCGGTGCAGGCTGTTTCTGAGGCACAAGCGGCGGTGGCTGGGGCCGACATCATCTATGCGGCGGCAGGCGGGCGACCTTTGTTTGAGGCAGCCTGGTGCGCTGGTGGCTTCGGTGACTTGGGGTACGGTGCCGCAGGAACTGCAAGCGCGGCGGGTATTCCCGGATCGCTACCAGCCCGCAGCGCGCCCGACAGGCTGGGAGCCGTGGCCGCCAAGGCGCAACGACGAGTGGGGCGGCGGCGAGACCCTGATGCTGGCCGACGTGCTGCGCGGTGTGCCGGCGCGGCGCACGCCTGACGGAATTTTGCTCCACACACAGTTCGGCGTCTTCGCCTGGGACGCCCCGCTCATCCGTTGGGCCTATGAAGCAGCAATGCAAAGGGACATAGGCACATCCTTTTCTTTCGCTGGCTGAGCAGGCGTTGCGAGATTTTCAGCGGGTGACGGCGGCATACCGTGCAGGTCAAGGGAGTGCGGCAGCAATCTGCCGCACTCCCCTCCGGCTGCTCAGCGCACCTGCTGGAAGGTTGCGCTGGTAAACTTGCGGCTGTTTGTATCAAAAGAAAGCGCCGCTTCGACGGCGGCTTTCGCCCCTGCAATACGCAAGCGCACCCAGCTTTCGCCGTCGCCGGCCAGAATTTCACCCAACTCGCATTCCCCACACAGCACCGCCACCAGACGCACCCGGTCGTAGATCGTATGCCGGTCAGGCTGCGGGTCGCGCTCAGCAGCAAACAGCTTGTTTACGGCGCGCTGCGACGGCTTCGCCAAAAGTTCCAGCAGCAGCGCCAGTGCGTTGCTCAAAATGGGATTAGGCGGCAGCACTGACTCCAGTTCTAATTCCTGCACGCGCGGCGGAACGGTCGGCGTCAGCGTCAGCGACGCCTGCACCCAGCCGGACGCGCCGACCAGCTTCCACGACCCGCGCAGCGCATTCTCCGCTTGCAGTTCTCCTTCCGCCTGCAGCGCCCCGTGCGCGGCGACCAAATCCGCCATCTGCGCCTGCCACCGCACACGGCTCTCATCCAAAAAGAAATTGTCGGCAAAGAGTTGGTCTGCCAGGATGTCGTCCCACCCCTGCAAGAGACGGTTGACATCCGCACGCGCACTTTCCAGCGCAGCCGCCGGCGCAATACGGCGCGGCGGTTGGACGCCCTGCTGAACCAACTGCCGGATCGCGGTCGTCGCAGCCTGGCGCATAGGCGCATAACGTGTGTTGGCCAACGCCACGAGACCCAGATCATAGTCGGGCAGCCAGCACATATACGAGCCGTAGCCGGGCAGCCCACCGCCGTGCGCCACCATGTACAGCAGGCCACCTGCACGGGCGCCTTCACAGGTGATCGACAGGCCATAGCCGTAGCCGCCCGCCGCCGCGACAGCCGGCCTGCCGATGCTGGGCGGCGGCAGCGAGGGTGTATACAGCCGCCACGGCTGCTGCATTTCGCGCAAGGTGGCGCGGCGCACGAGGCCGTCATCGTCTTCATCGCGCGCCGGCCAGGCGGAAAGCTGCAGTGCAATCCAACGCGCCATATCCATCACGCTGCTGTAGAGACCGCCAAACGCCGCCACATCACCACCGGAGGGCAGGCGCGCTTCTTCGACCCACTCACCCTCCTGCCACAGATAGCCCTTGGCCAGCCGGCGGGAGTCGACATCCGCCTCATTCCAGACAGTGTCGTTCATCCCCAACGGCTGCAGAATGCGCCGGTTGATAAAGTCCAGCGCGCCCATGCCACTGACATGGGTAATCACGCGCCCCAGCACCATGTAAGCATAGTTGGAATATTCAAAGGTTATGCCCGGTGGGTTAGCAAAAGAGACGCCGGGCTGCAGCAGCGCGGCCAGCTCCTCATCGCTGCGCCACAACTGGCGATCCCCCCAGGCATTGTCTTCGGGCCAACCGGCGGACATCGTCAGCAGTTGCCGCACGCTGATCGGCGCGCTGTCGCGCGTCGGATAAACCAGCCGGCGCAGTTCGGGCGCATAGTCGGCGGCCGGCGCCTCCAGCCGCAGTTTGCCTTCGTCGCGCAGCATCAGAATCGCCAGCGCTGTAAAGCTCTTGGTCATCGAGGCGATGCGGTAAACGGCGGCAGGATCGGCAGGCTGTTCGCCGTTCGGGTTTAGCGCACCCACACCGGCGCTGTAGACCACCTGGCCGCCGAAGACAACGCCGAAGGCGCAGCCGGGGACATGCTGATTGCTGCAGTAGTTTTGAAAGAAAGGCGTCAGATTGTCCAGCGCTGCCGCGCCAATGGGTGGAAAGTCGTTCATAAAGTGCCTTTGTCTTGATGATGGATCAGAAACAGCAGTATAACATCGACGGGCAGGCCGCAGGTATGCCGCCAGTACGCCAGTACGCCGTCCTTATGGTATGCTTGCCAGTGGTCTGTACACCATCCAACGTACATCAACCGCAAAGCAGTGCAAATAAAGGAGCACCAATTATGAACTATCGTCGTCTAGGCAGCGCCGGCCTCAAGGTCAGCGAACTCTCTTACGGGGCCTGGGTCTCCTTCAAAGCCCAACTGGGCAGCGACACCGCCTATGATTGCATGAAGGCCGCCTACGATGCAGGCGTCAACTTCTTCGACAATGCCGAGTCCTACGCCAGCGGTGAGGCCGAGGTGTTGATGGGCGAAGCCTTGCGCCAGGCTGGCTGGCGGCGCGCCAGCTACATCGTTTCGACCAAGTTTTTCTGGGGTCTGAACGAAGGGCCAAACGAGCGCAACACACTCAACCGCAAGTACCTGATGCAGGCCATCGATGGCTCGCTCAAGCGGCTGGGCATGGAGTATGTAGACCTCATTTTCTGCCACCGCCCCGATGCCAATACGCCCATCGAAGAGACCGTGTGGGCGATGCACGACATCATCACGGCGGGTAAAGCGCTCTACTGGGGCACGTCCGAATGGAGCGCGGCGGAGATTATGGCCGCCTGGCAGATTGCGGAGCGCCACCATCTGCACAAGCCGCAGATGGAGCAGCCGCAGTACAATATGTTTGCCCGCGACCGGGTGGAAAAAGAGTACACCCGCCTTTATGGCGACATCGGGTTGGGGCTGACCACCTGGAGCCCGCTGGCCTCCGGGTTGCTGAGTGGCAAGTACACCAGCGGCATGCCCGAAGACAGCCGTGCGGCGCTGCCTGGCTATGAATGGCTGCGCTCGTCGCTAACCGACGCCGATCGCAACGCCGTCGTCAAGTCACTCAAACCGGTCGCCGATGACCTGGGCTGTTCGCTGGCGCAATTGGCCTTGGCCTGGTGCGTCAAGAATCCCCATGTCAGCACCGTGATCACTGGCGCCAGCCGCGTCAGCCAGGTGGAAGAAAACATGCAGGCCCTGAATGTCGTGGAGAAACTGACGCCCGACGTCATGAGCCGCATCGACGACATCTTGAACAACAAGCCAGAATAGGGCAAGGCCAGAACAGGCGGGGGCGCTGTGCCTACAGTTGTACGCACAGCGCCCTCGTTCCCCTTATTCGATTTGCTACTTAATTCCGTTTGCAGCAGCGAGAAAACCGATGACGAACAGTAGACAAAACATCGACCAGATCCGCATCGGTTGGCAGATGAGCCTGCTCTTTGTTGCGCTGCTGCTGATCTTTGTCTATCTGCCTATCTACCTCGAACTGCCGCTCTACCTCTTTGCCCTCATGTTTTCCGTCGTGCTGCTGGCCGTCACCTTTGCCGTGCGCGTGCGCCGCCGCTGGCGCATCATCAGCGGATTGCTGGCGCTGCTCTCGGTTGCTTTGGCGTGGGGCGCCAGCACGACAATCTTCCCCCCCACCTGGCTGGAATTGTCGGTTTACAGCGTCTCAGCCTTCTTTGTTGTCTATACGATGGCAATTATTATCTTGCGCATCATCCAGGTGCGCGCCGTCTCCATCCACACCATTTCGGCGGCGCTCTCGCTCTACCTGTTGTTGGGTATTCTCTGTGCGCTGCTGTACACAATTATTGAGACCGCCGCTCCCGGCTCGCTGGCCACTTCCGGCGGTAAGCTGCAGCATCTCGTGCGCTCGGTCGATCTGTTTCCTCCCCTGCTCTACTTCAGCTTTACAACTATCACCACCCTCGGCTTTGGCGACATCTATCCTGTTTCCGCCACTGCGCGCGCAGTAGTGATTCTGGAGGCCGTAGCCGGCCAGATGTATCTGGTGGTCATGGTCGCTGTGCTGGTGGGGATGTTTGCCAACGCCCGCACCCGCGAACATGATCCGGTGTCCCCCATCGACGGCAAGCATCTCGATTTGGTGGATCGTGCCGAGGAAGCCTTGTGAGCAGCGTCTCCTCCAGCCGGCCGCTGCGCCAAAACCCCGACGGGCACATCCGGCTCAACGGCTTGGGTGCGGGCCAGAGCGCCCCTATCGGGGCAACGCTTTATGCGGGCGGCGTCAATTTCAGCATCTACTCGCGCACAGCTACCAGCATCGAGCTGCTGCTTTTCGATACGGTGGACGACGGACGCCCGGCGCGCGTCATTGCGCTGGACCGCCGCCGCAATCGCACGCATCACTACTGGCACACCTTTGTGGCGGATATCCAACCGGGCCAGTTCTACGGCTACCGCGCCTATGGCCCGTTTGATCCCGCCGCCGGCCAGCGCTTTGACGGCGCCAAGCTGCTGCTCGACCCCTATGGCCGCGGCGTCGCCACGCCGGCCGGCTACAGCCGCGCTGCGGCGCAGTGCCCTGGCGACAACACCGCCTCCGCCATGAAAAGTGTGGTGGTTGACCCCACCGGTTATGACTGGGAGGGGGACGCGCCGCTGCGCCGCACCTTCAACCGCACCGTCATCTACGAAATGCATGTCGGTGGCTTCACCCGCCACCCCTCTTCCGGCCTGCCGCCGCAATTGCGCGGCACCTATGCCGGTCTCGTCGCCAAAATTCCCTACTTGGTGGAACTGGGCGTCACAGCGGTCGAACTGCTGCCGGTTTTTGCCTTTGACCCGCAGGATGCGCCTGCCGGGCTTACCAACTATTGGGGCTACAGCCCCGTCTCCTTTTTTGCGCCCCACACGGCCTACAGTTCGCAGCCAGGTGTTCTAGCCGCCATTGACGAATTTCGCAGCATGGTCAAGGCGCTGCACCGCGCCGGCATCGAGATCATCCTGGATGTGGTCTACAACCATACGTCGGAGGGAGACGACAGCGGCCCCACCTTCTGCTTTCGCGGGCTGGACAACGAAGCCTATTATATTCTTGACCCCAACCCTGTCCGCTATGCCAACTACAGCGGCACCGGCAACACCTTGAACGCCAACCAGTCCATCGTGCGCCGCATGATCATCGACAGCCTGCATTACTGGGTGCAGGAAATGCATGTCGACGGCTTTCGCTTTGACCTGGCCTCCATTCTTTCGCGCGATGAAAAAGGGCAGCCGCTGGCCAGCCCGCCGGTGCTGTGGGATATCGAAAACGACCCGGTTCTGGCGGGTACAAAGCTGATCGCCGAAGCCTGGGACGCCGCGGGGCTTTACCAGGTCGGCAGCTTTATCGGCGACCGCTGGAAGGAGTGGAACGGCCAGTTTCGCGACGATGTGCGCTCGTTTGTCAAGAGCGACCCCAATATGGTGCAGGCGCTGGCCCCGCGCCTGTTCGGCAGCCCTGACATCTACGAACGGGGCGGCCATGAAGCCGACCAGAGCATCAATTTCGTCACCTGCCACGATGGCTTCACGCTCAACGACCTGGTTTCCTACAACGAAAAGCACAACCTGGCCAACGGCGAGGAAAATCGCGACGGCAACACCGCCAACCATAGTTGGAACTGCGGTGCTGAAGGGCCAACGGACGATCCCGCCATTGAGCGACTGCGGCGGCGGCAGATCAAAAACTTTTTGGCCTTTACGCTGCTGTCGCTGGGCGTGCCGATGCTGCTGATGGGAGACGAGGTGCGCCGCACGCAGGGAGGCAACAACAACGCCTACTGCCAAGACAATGAGGTGAGCTGGTTTGACTGGACGCAGCTTGAGCAGTTCGCGGGCATCCATCTTTTTGTGCGCCGGCTGATCCGCTTTCGCCTGGAGCTGTACATTTTCAAAGAGATTCACGGTCTGAGCTTGACCGAGCTGCTGCGCCTGGCGCGCATCGAATGGCACGGTATGCACCTCAACCGGCCGGACAACGGCCACGACTCGCGCACGCTGGCGCTGTTGGTCGCCGGCACACGTGAAGCCATCTATGTGATCTGCAATGCCTACTGGGAAGCGCTCGATTTTGAACTGCCGCCGGCGCCGTTTGGTGTGACCGGCTGGCGGCGCATTCTAGACACCGATCTGGAGTCTCCCGAGGATTTTCAGGAGCTGGCTACCGCCCCGCTCGTGATTGGCGCCGTCTATCGGGCGCAGGCACGCTCGTGTGTGCTGCTGGCGGCGGAAATTCCCTACGCCGGCTAGCAGGCGGCGCACGTCACCGTCCCGGCATCCGGCTGTCAGCCCGATGTCAGCCATTTCCGACAAGATCGAGTACAATAGTTCTATTCACAGCTTTCCTGGCCACCTGGAGGTGTACGTGAACAATATTCTGATTTGGGTCTGGGCGGCGGCGGCGCTGCTTTTCTTTATCGCCGAAATTTTTACCGCCGGTTTTTTTCTGGTCTGCTTTGGCATCGGCGCCGTCGCTGCGGCGCTGCTGGCAATTCTCGGCCTGGATGCGATTTGGCAGCTTGTGGCCTTTATCGTAGTCTCGCTGGTGGCGCTGGTCTTTTTGCGCCCGTTTGCCAGCCGTGTGAGCACACACGTCGTCAACCCCGGCGGCATTGACCGTGTGGTGGGCAAACAGGCTGTGGTGTTGGAGGAGATCAACCCGCTGACGGCGACGGGGCGTGTGCGCATCGAGCGCGAGGAATGGCGCGCTGAGTCGATTGACGGCGCCGTCGTGCCCAAAAATGCCGTGGTGGATGTCATCCGGGTTGACGGCACGCGCGCAATTGTAAAAGCAAACTACGCTTTTAAGGAGGAACTGCATGGCTGAATCATTGGGATTGTTTGGCATTTTGGGCGTTCTGTTTCTGGTGATTATCCTGATTTTTATCGTGGCTGCCACCAGCATCCGGATTGTGTCGCCCTATCAAAAAGGGGTGGTGGAGCGCTTAGGTCGCTACAACCACACCGCGCAGCCGGGTCTGAACTTTGTGATGCCCTTTATTGATACGCTGCGCAAAGTCGACATGCGCGAGCAAGTAGTGGACGTGCAGCCGCAGGAGGTGATCACCAAGGACAACGTGGTGGTCACGGTGGATGCCATCGTCTACTACGAGGCCACCGACCCGGTCAAGCTGAGCTACAACGTGGCGGATTTCTACAGCGCCTCCACCAAGCTGGCGCAGACCAATCTGCGTAACGTCATCGGCGAAACCGAACTGGATCAGGCGCTGACCTCGCGCGAGATGATCAATCTCAAGCTGCGCACCGTGCTGGATGATGCCACCGACAAGTGGGGTGTGCGTGTCGTGCGTGTCGAGATCAAACGCATTGACCCACCCGCCGATGTCACCGCCGCCATGCACCGCCAGATGAAGGCCGAACGCGAGAAGCGCGCCAACATCCTGGAAGCGGAAGGCTTTCGCCAGTCACGTATTCTCAACGCTGAGGGTGAAGCGGAGGCAGTCAAGCGCGTGGCGGATGCGCAGCGCTATAAGGTAGAGGTGGAAGCCGCGGGCCAGGCCAGCGCCATCACCACTGTCTACCGCTCGATTCTGGAGGCCAATCCCGATAACCGGGTCATTGCCCTGCAATATCTGGATGCGCTCAAGCAGATGTCCAACGGCCAGGCATCTAAGGTTTTCATCCCCTACGAAGCCACCGCCATCCTGGGTGCGCTGGGAGGAATCCAGGAAGTGCTGCAAGGCGGCACAGGCGGCGGCCTGGGCGGCGACGGTGCGCCGGGAGGCGGCGCGCCGGGATCGAAGCCACCGACGCCCAACGCACCCAGTTCCAGTTCGGCCAGCCTTTCGGTCAGCCCGTCTATGCCGAGCACCACCCCCGCCCCGTCGACACTACCTAAAGGCACGGCGGGAATGTAAAAGAGAGGCCGGCAGCCGTGTTCGCCACCCCAGGCCGCACCGGCTGCCGGTATTCCGCTTGGCAGCCTAAATTACTCCTCAAAAAATCCGGCCAGACCAGACAGAAACCATCACGCCACCAACTGCAAGCGCAGGGTCTGCGCCAGCTCGCGCGCCTGCGCCACCTCGGCCGGCTGTAATGCACCCGCCAATTCGGCGTGCGCTTGGGGTGGGGCAATATACTGCGTCAGCAGGCTCACCTCAATCCCCGGCAGCGACGCCAGCCACTCCAGCGCCGGACGCGTGCAGCAGGCAAAGTGACCAGGCATCAGCAGATGGCGCACAAGCAGACGCCGGCCGGCGCTTTGCACGCGTCCAATGCAGCCGGTGACGACGCGCCAGTAGTCCGGCATTCCGCCGATGCGCTCGCCACAGCTGGCTGGGCCGGCGGCAGGGCCAAATTTGAGGTCAGGCAGATAGATGTCAATGCAGCCCGCCAGCAGCTCGAGCGCGGCGGCAGTGAGGTAGAAATTGCTGTTGAAGACGGCGGGGATGCGGCGGCGCTCACCCAGCACAGCCAGCGTCTCAACAATCAACGGGATGTGCGGTGCGGGGTCGCCGCCGATAAAGCAGAGCGAGCGCGCCCCTTCTGCCTGGCGCTGCATGATACGCGCCGCCAACTGCTGCGCTGTAACCGGTGCACCGTAGGTGGGCCGGAAGGCAAACCGGGCGGCGGTGCAGAACGAACAGGTGGCGGTGCAGCCGCTAAAAAAGATCGCATGCGCCGGGCGCAGCAGCGCTTCCTCCCCCAGATGCAGCATTTCCGACGCCACATAACTCTGCACCCCCACGCGACAGACGCCCTGAGCGTGCGCCCGCGCCGGGCCGCAGTCAAAGGGGCACAGGTGACAGTCACTCAAATGCGCCGCAGCCCGCTGCAGCCGCAGATCCGGCAGATCAAAGGATGCCGGCAGATCAAGAGATGCGGGCACGCGCAGGCTCAGAAGAGCACGAACTGGTCAAATGGCCAGTAGCGCAGCCAGACGCGACCGACGATCTCGTCGCGGATGATGGGGCCAAAGGCGCGGCTGTCGTTGCTGTTGCCGCGGTTGTCGCCCATCACAAAATAGGCCAGCGGCCCCAGCGTGAGCGGCGCCATATCATAGGCAGTCATGTCATGCGGATAAGGTTCAGCGATCTTCTGCCCATTGACGGAGACCACCCCCCGCTGCACCGCTACGGTTTCGCCGGGCAGCGCCACAATGCGCTTGACCAGCATATCCTCCATCTCCGGCAAATCCACCACCACAATGTCGTCACGCTGCGGCGGGTGCAGCCGATAGCTCAACTTATCGACGATCAGCCGCTGGTTCGGGTGCAGATTTGGCTCCATGCTCTGGCCATAGACAATCGTCGCCTGCGCCAGAAAAAGATGGACGACCAGCGCCAATACCAAAGCCGGGGCCATGATCTGCAGCGTTTCCGCCAAAAAATGGCGCAGCGCGCGCAGCAAACCCGGATCGTGTTCATCTGTCCGGCTCTCCCCGGACGCTTCAGCCTGCTGCTCTGGTTCAAATTCGTTCATAAAAAATGATTGCTCCTTAAGTGGTACGCGCACAGTATACCGATTTGGCCGCCGCTTGTCCAAAAGCATGCGAAAAGCCTGCTGCAATGTGACAAAGCGCGGCAGCTTCGCATTTCGCGCAAAGCCATGCTAAGATAAAGCCGAGCGGTTCACACTATCTTTGCCGCTGCCGGACAATTTTGTGTCACACAAAGTAGACAATTCCCACAAACTGCAACGCTATCTTTTCGGCCTGATCCTGCTCTCTCTCCTACTGGCCCCGCTGCAAGGAGTGTTGCGCGCGCATGGGCAGACGCCGCAGCCGTCGCCGGCGCCCCTTCTCTCACCGCTGGCCGCACCGGCTGCCGATGACCCGCTGACGCGCCAGGTGGAAGCGATGCTGGCAGCCATGTCGCCTGCCGACCGTGTAGGGCAGTTGTTTATGGTCAACTTTGAAGGCAATGAAGTCAGCGCCGAAAGCGATATTGCCCTACTGATCGTATCGCTGCGCGTGGGCGGGGTGGTGATCAGCCCCAGCAAGCACAACTTCTCCAACGAGAAGGGCGTGGATACGCCGCGTCAGGTCGCCACCCTGACCAACCAACTGCAGGCGCTGGCCTATGGCATTCTGCTGCCGCCGGAAGATGCGCTCAGGCCGATGCCGATTGCACCCTGGCCGCCGGCAGCCTATCGCAACCTGGCGCCGGAATATGACCAGAAAGCCAGCGATCTGCCGCTGTTGATCGCCGTGCAGCAGCAGGGAGACGGCTTGCCGAACAGCTCTCTGCGGCGCGGCTTTATGCCGCTGCCCTCGCAGATGGCTGTCGGCGCCACGTGGGATACGGCGCTGGCGCAGCGTGTGGGCGAGGTGACGGGCCGCCAACTGCGGGCCGTGGGGGCCAATATGCTGCTTGGCCCTTCGCTGGATGTGTTTGACATGTCCAACCTGGCCGTCACCGGCGGGCTGGGCATCCAATCATTTGGCAGCAGCCCCTACTGGGTGAGCGAGTTGGGGCGCGCCTATATTGCTGGGGTGCACAGCGGCGGCGGCAATCAAGTGGCTACCGTAGCGCAGCACTTTCCCGGCCAAGGCAGCACCGACCGCCCTCCCAAAGAAGAAGTGGCCACTATCCAAAAAAGCTTGGACGAGATGCGCCAGACGGCGCTGGCCCCCTTTGTCGCCACCACGCGCGGCCCATCCAGCATACTGGCGGCAGAAGGCGACCCCAGCGCCACCGATGTAATCATGACCAGCCATATGCGCTACAGCGCCTTTCAGGGCGGCGCCGCCGGGCGCATCACGCCCATCAGCCTGGCGCCGGAACTGCGCACGGCCTTTACCCAAGAGGGCTTTGACCCGTGGCGCAACAGCGGCGGCGTGGTGATGTCCGATGCATTGGGCGTGCCGGCCATCCGCCGCTTTTACGGCGCCGACGCCCAGAACTTCTTCAACCGCCGTGTGGCGCTGGATGCGTTTCTGGCCGGCCATGACTTGCTCTATCTCTCCGACTTCAGCCTCGACGACACCTGGGACAGCGAACTGGCCAACATCATCGAGACTATCGGCTTCTTTTTTGAGCGCTATAAAGCTGATGCCGATTTTGCCGCGCGCGTGGATCAGGCGGTGCGCCGCATCCTGCGCCTCAAGTTGGGTCTGTACCGCGATGTGCTGGCGCCTGCGAACGACGGGGGGCCGCCCACGATCCCGCTGCCCACCATCATGGCGGACGATGCGGACCTGGCTGTACTGGAAGGAGAGCCGCGCACGGCGGCTGAGGCGATCATGAACGAAGTGGCGAGCAGCGGCATTTCGATTCTGTATCCCGATCCTGCAACACAGACGGAACCGCTGCCCCCAACTTTTCGCGCCGACGACAACATCCTGATCGTTTCCGACAGCCGGCTGCTGCGCGAATGCAGCGATTGCACCGCTGAAGCGGCCGTGGGACCGGACGAACTGGCCGACATCATCAAGCGTTTCTACGGCTCTGAGGCAACCGGCCAGATCGATCCCGACCTGATTACCAGTCTCACCTTTGCTGAACTGACGGCTTTTCTGGACAGCCGTGCGCAGGCTCCACCCGCCGCCGGGGAGGCGAGTGGAGACGCTGCGTCTGTCGTCTCGCCGACACTCGGCTTGACGCCCACCCTTGCCCCCGGCACAGCCGCAAGCAGCATGATCAGCCCGTCCGCCACACAGATCCTGACACAGACCTTGACTCAATCCTTGACCCAGCCGGCAGCTTCAGAGGAAGGTTCGCTGCCGGTGCAAGACGTGACGACTCCCGATCTGGAGGAGCAGCCGGCCCCAGACAGCGATCTGCTGCTGCAGGAACGGCTGGCGCGCACGGAGAAGTTGATCACCAATGCCGACTGGATTCTGTTTGCCATGCTCGATGTCAATACGCAGCAGTATCCTGCCAGCGGCGCAGTGACGCGCTTTCTGAGCGAATACGGCGACGATCTGGCCGAGCAGCGGCTGGTAGTATTTGCGTTGAACGCCCCTTACTTTTTGGATGCGACCGAGATGAGCCGGCTGACCACTTATTTCGGCGTCTACAGCAAGACACAGCCGTTTTTGGAAAGCGCCGTGCGCGCCCTCTTTCGCGCCTTTGCCATTGCCGGCGCCCCACCCGTCGCCGTGCCGGGCACCCGCTTTGCTGCCTTGGCCGAGCGGCTGGCGCCGGACCCGGCGCGCACAATGCCGCTGCGCGCCACCACAGGCGACAACCAGTTGTTGGCCGCCAACACAGGTGAAGTCGATGGAGCCACCCCGCCGGCATCGCTTGATATCGGCGCAGCGCTGCGGCTGACTGTCGGGCCGGTAATCGACCGCAATGGTCATACGGCGCCCGATGGCACGCTTGTCGAATTTGACCTGAAGTATGACGGCGAGGAACTGGCGCTGCCGGTGACCTCTGCGCCCACACGCGCCGGCATCGCCACGCGCGACGTCAATCTGGAGCGGGCAGGCACGCTGCGGATGGCGGCTGTCGCCGGCGAGGCCACCACAGGGGAGCCGCTGCCGCTGGTCATCATTGCGCCGCCTGTCCCGACGCCGGAGGCCGGCGCCGCCCAGCCCGGCGCCGCCGCGATCGCAACACAGCCGCTGCTGCCGGAGCGGGTCAACCTGGTGACGCTGTTGATCGCGCTGGTTACCATTTTAGTTACACTCAGCCTGTTTCTCATCGTGCAAGTGCGCGTGCTACCGCGCGCTGTGCTTGTGCACAACATGTTGTGGGCGGCCATCTTTGGGCTGCTTGGCTATCTGCTGTACGGATTAGGGCTGTTCCCTGGCGCCAATTGGCTGCGCGCCAATATCAGCGTGTGGGGCACAACCGTAGTCGTTTTTCTGCCGATGTTGTTTCCTTTGCTCTGGCTGCAACTGCGGGGGGAGGGGTAAGTATGGCGATGTCTCAGGCTGCCCTGCCGCCTGACCTGTTGCAGCGTCTGCGGCGGGCGGGTTACAAAATTACGCCGCCACGCCTGGCTGTACTGGAAACCATTCTGCGCGAAGGTGAGCATCTCAACCCGAGCGAGATTCTGCGCCAGGTGCAGACCATCCACCCGCAAACCGGCCGCGCCACCGTCTACCGCACCCTGGAACTGCTGACCCAGTTGGGCATCGTGCGCCCCATCTATGTGGGTGAAAATGGCCCCACCTACATTCGCGCCGAAGGCGGCCACCACCACCTGGTCTGTTCGCAGTGCGGCAAAATCATCGACTTTGAACAGTGCGTTGCCGACAGTATGGAGCGGGAGTTGGAGGCGCGTTTCCACTTCCACATCCGCAGCCATCTGCTGGAATTTTACGGCGTTTGCGCCGAGTGCAGCCCATCGTAGAAGCGAGGCTATTTGGGGATTGGCAGCGCTCAGCCGTATACTGAGCAGTAATTGCATACGGAATGAAAGTGTGAAAACACAGGCACTCATGGCCCCGGATGGCGTGAGTGGCAACGGCGAAGCCGGTGAGAGTCCGGCACTGTCGCGCAACTGTATCCAAGCCTGCGAGCTTGGGAGTCAGGTCGACCGCCTGTGTCAGCGTACACAACCCTCGCGGGCTGGGGTGTTTGCATGGCATGATCAGCAAACCTCTTCGTGTACACGAAGAGGTTTTTTATTGATGATTGAATCGTCATCGTCAGTCTGGCAGGAGGAAAAAATGATGCAAAACGGACAGGGCAACCGGCGTTGGGCTGTAGTTTCACTGCTGGTGGCAGCCGGCGCCACCGTCTGGCTGCTGTTGGGATTTGCGCTGCTGGCCCCTGGTTCTGCCCAGGCCGAGCCTGTTTCACGCACCATCAGTCAAAGCGAACCAGTCACCCAGGCAGGGGTCCAGACAGAAGTAATGACGGCACAGGTTGTAGTGCAGTTGGATGCAAAGCAGGCGCTTGTGCGTCCCATTACCTTTACAACGCCGATCAGCGGATTGACGGCGCTGCTGCGCACAGGGCTGGACGTCACCGTCGCCGAAACCAGCTTTGGCCCGGCAGTCTGTGCGATTGAAGGCGCCGGCTGCCCCGTCGACGACTGCTTCTGCGACGCCAATCGTTACTGGAGTTATACCAATTGGGATGGCCAGGCGTGGCAGGCGTACCCGGTAGGGGCGAGCCAGTCGATGATTTCCAACACCGGCGCCCTAGAAGGCTGGCGCTGGGGAGAAGGAGAGAATCCGAACTTGGCCGCGCCCCAGGCTGTGGCTGCCGCCGATGCCCTGGCCTGGCTGCGCAGCCGGCAGGAGGCGACGACCGGCGGCTATGGCGATAGCCTGAGCGGCGCGGTGGAAGTAATGCTGGCGTTGGGTGCCAATAATGAATCGATGGCCGGCTGGAAACCCGACAGCGGCAGCCGCTCGCTGGCCGACTTTGTACGCTTGCGCGCCACCCGCTATTCCCGCCAGGGTGCAGCCGAGGCGGGCAAGCTGGCAGTGGCGCAGACAGCCGCTGACGGCTGCCGCACGGTGCGCAGCCTGCAGCCCACCGCCTACTTCAGCACGACTGCCGGCGTTTTCGCCCCTGACAGCGGCTTTAACGCCTGGGGCATTCTGGGCACGCTGGCGCTCAGCCAGACGGTTCCGCCCAGCACCGTCACGGCCCTGGCCGCCCAACAGCAGCCGGATGGTGGCTGGGAGTGGCAGCCGGGGTTCGGCACAGACACCAATACCACCGCTGTGGCCCTGCAGACGCTGCTGGCGACCGGCTATCCCATCACCGCCACCGAGGTGGTGAGTGGGCTGGCATTTTTGCAGAGCGGGCAGCAGCCGGATGGGGGTTTTGCCTATGATCCCGCCACCCCGGAAAACGGCTCAGATGCCAACTCGACCGCCTATGGATTGATGGCGCTCAACGCCGCCGGTGAGGATGCCGGCGGCGCGGATTGGACGGTTGGCGGCAAGACAGCCGTGGACTTCCTGCTCTCGCTGCAACTGCCCGACGGCAGCCTCGAATGGCAGGCAGGCACGGGCGTCAACTTGATGGCTACGGCACAGGCAGTGCCGGCGCTCTTAGGCCGCTCCTATCCGCTGACGGTGGAGACTTTGCCGCTCTGCCGGCGTTGAGTGAAGGGAGCAAGGCTGTATAAAAATGGCTGAACAGCCGTTGGCGCAAGGGTATATACGCAAGGGGCAAAGCAGAAATCCCTTCTGGTGGGTGGCATTGGCTGCGATCCTACTGCTGCCGCACACGGTGCAGGCGCAGGATGAGCACCATGCGGGGCTGGTCGTGATGTACGGCGATGGGCGCATCGAGCAGCAGTGTGTCGCCTTTGGCGAAGAGAGCATCAGCGGTTACGAACTGCTGCAGCGGGCTGGGCTGACGCTGAATGTCGAAGCGGGGGCCATAGGAGCAGCCGTCTGCGCCATCAACGGCGAAGGGTGCAGCTATCCCGCCGAGTCCTGTTTCTGCCGCTGTCAAAGCTCTCCCTGTGTCTACTGGTCCTACTGGCGGCGGCAGCCGAACGGTGACTGGCGCTATCAAGTGCTGGGAGCAGCCAACAGCCAGGTGCGCGACGGCGCCGTAGAGGGATGGCGCTGGGCCGCAGGCCCGGTAGATGCGATTCAGCCGCCGCCGCAGGTGCAATTCGACCAATTGTGCAATGACCAGTCGCCGGCAGATGTAGGGCCGGTGGATGCAGGGCAGCCCATCAGTGTGAGCGCAGCAGCGACCACCCTGCCGGCGCAGGCCAATGCGCAGACCCGCAGGGCGATCACTAACGCCACAACGGCTGCCGGCAGCAGTGCCGAATCCAACAGCAGCCAAGAGAACGGCCAATCCGCAACTGCCATGCCGGCTGGAGCCGAAGCTGTGACGGAAGAGGAAGACACAACGGTGGCCTCCACGCAGGGACTCTGGCTGTTGATGGCCGCTGTGGTTGTGACGCCGGCGGCGCTGCTGCTGCTGTGGGCACTGCTGCGCAAAGGGCATTGAAAATATGAACGGACAGAAACTGCTGAGTATCATCACCTATGGATTGACGACCGGCGTGGGGCTGGTGGCCTTTCTCTATCCATTCTGGCTGCCTGCCCTGACGCAGTCCTCCTATCAGCAGCAGGCCCATGCCGGCGACAGCGCCCTGATGCTGACGGTTCTGATCGGGATTTGTCTGGCTGTGCTGCTGCTGGAAGTGCAGAGCCAGGGTATCAGCACCAAAACCGTCGCCCTGCTGGGGGTGTTGGTGGCCATCAACGCCACGCTGCGTTTTGTCGAGGTGGCGATCCCGGGGCCGGGCGGCTTCAGCCCCATCTTCCCGCTGATCGTGCTGGCGGGCTATATCTTTGGGGCGCGCTTCGGCTTTTTACTCGGCGTGCTGACACTGTTGGTTTCGGCTATTCTGACCGGCAGCGCCGGCCCCTGGCTGCCCTATCAGATGTTCACTGCCGGCTGGGTGGGGCTGTCGGCTCCGCTCTGCCGCCCGCTGGTGCGCTGGTTGGGTGGGCCGGGCAGCAAGGGCGAGATCGCCGTTCTGGCTATTTTTGGCGGTTACTGGGGTCTGCTGTATGGGGCGATCATGAACATCTGGTTCTGGCCCTACGCCGCCGGTTCGGCGCAGATGTACTGGCAGCCCGGCGCCGGAGCATGGGAAGCTTTACAGCGCTACTTGCTTTTCTATGTAATTACCTCGCTGGTCTGGGATCTGGCGCGCATGGTAGGCAATATTGCGCTGATTACCATCGGTGGCACTGCGGTGCTGCGTGTGCTGCGCCGTTTCCAACTGCGTTTTGCCTTTACCTATGAACCGGCCCCGACAGGCGGGGCCGCGCCTGCGGGCGCTGCGGTGAGCAGGTGAAAACGCTGCATCCACTGGCATGGGTAAGCTGGGCGGCAGCCATCGTGGTAGCGCTGACGACCACGCGCAACCCGTGGCTCTTGGCGCTGATCCTCACCATCGTGGGGCTGCTGCTGGCGCGGCTGCACCGGCTGGCCGCCGCCCAACCGGAGGCGCAGATTCCCGCCGTCCAGATCAGCGTCGTGCGCTTTGGCCTGCTGGTGGTGACGACTTCAGCGATCTTTAATGTGCTGATGGTGCATCTGGGCAGCCATGTGTTGGTGACGCTGCCGCCGGCGATCCCGCTGCTGGGTGGGTCACTGACATTGGAAGCGTTGGTTTACGGTGCGCTCAATGGGCTGGTTGTGGCCGGGCTGTTTGCCACCTTCAGCGTGCTCAACCGTGTCCTGCCGGTGCGCGCCATGCTGCGTCTTGTGCCGCGCGCCTATTATCCGGCGGCAGTGGTAATGTCGATCGCCGTCACCTTTGCGCCGTCGGCGCTGCAGCAGATCCAGCAGGTGCGTGAGGCGCAGGCGGTGCGCGGCCACCGTATGATCGGGATACGCAGTTGGCTGCCGCTGTTGGTGCCGCTGCTGGAAGGCAGCCTGGAACGTTCGATGCAGTTGGCGGAGGCGATGATGTCGCGCGGCTTTGCCACCGGCGAGGCCGTACGTGACCGCCGCCCGCAACTGCTAATGATCGCCGGAATTGCAACCTGGTTGGCCGGCTGGCTTGTGCGGCTGGCCTGGGGGCAGGAGGCAGCCGGGCTGGCGCTGCTGGCCGCAGGCATTGCGCTGCTGGTTGCGGGCGTATGGCTGGCCGGACGGCAGCATCCATATACGGTTTACCGGCCTGACGTCTGGCACAGGCGCGATGTGCTGGTAATTGGGGCGTCGCTGCTGGCGGCTTCCGCCTATATTGTGCCGTGGCCAGGGCTGGATCGCACGGCGCTGTTTTACTATCCGTATCCAACATTGGTCTGGCCGCTGCTGAGTCCGCCTATCTTGCTGGCCAGTTTAGGACTGGCTGCACCGCTGCTGCTGCCCGCAGCGGCCGCTTGAGGAGTACTATGATTCATTTTGAACATTTGACCTACACCTACCCCCGCGCCAGTGGGCCGGCGCTCAACGATGTGAGCCTGGAGCTGCCGGAAGGGGAGTTGATCCTCGTGATCGGCGCATCCGGCTCCGGCAAGTCGACGCTGCTGCGCTGCATCAATGGACTGGTGCCCCATTTCAGCGGCGGCGATCTCGCCGGCAACGTGCGCGTGCAGGGCATGGACCCGGTGGAAGCCACGCCCAAGCTGCTCAGCCGGCATGTGGGATTTGTCTTTCAAGACCCCGAAGCCCAGTTCGTGATGGATCGGGTGGAGGATGAGATCGCCTTTGCCCTGGAAAATGCCGCCATGTCGCCGCAGGAGATACGCGTGCGGGTGGAAGAGACGCTGGACCTGCTCGATCTGGAACCGCTGCGCGACCGTCCGCTCAAGACACTCTCCGGCGGCGAGCGCCAGCGCGTGGCGATCGGCGCCGCGCTGGCCCTGCGCCCGCAGATTCTGGTGCTCGACGAGCCGACCTCACAGCTTGACCCCAAATCGGCGGAGGATGTGCTCAACGCGCTGGTGCGGCTCAACAGCGACTTGGGGCTGACCGTGCTGCTGGCCGAACACCGGATGGAGCGCGTGCTGCCCTATGTAGACCGCGTGGTCTATCTGCCGGAGGGAGGCGGGCCGCTGCTGAGCGACGAGCCGCGCCGGGTTCTGGCGCAGATCGAGTTGGGGCCGCCGCTGGTGCGTCTGGGCAAGGCGCTGGCCTGGCAGCCGCTGCCGCTGACGATCAAAGAAGGGCTGCGCTTCAGCCGCGCCTATCTACGCGAGCGGTCTGCCCCCGCCGCGGGAACAGCGAGCCGAGCGCCAGGTCAGGCGCTGTCGCACAGCAGCGCACCCTATCTGCAAGCCAAAAAGGTTACGGTGCGCTATGGCGAACGCACCGTCGTGCAGGGGGTGGATTTTGCCGTCTGGCCGGGGGAAATTGTCGCGCTGATGGGGCGCAACGGCGCCGGCAAAACAACGCTGGTTAAATCACTGGTCGGCCTGGTACAGCCGCAGACAGGCGAGGTGCGCATTGAGGGCGTCTCCACGGCCAAACGCTCGGTGGCGGACATTTGCCGCAAGATCGGCTATCTGCCGCAAGATCCTAACACCCTGCTCTTTGCCGAGACGGTGCAGGAAGAGATGATGGTGACGCTGCACAACCACGGTCTGGCCAATAAGGTGGAAGGCCAATGGCGGCTCCTGGTCGGCGCACGGGTGGCTGATCCGCTGGAGCTGCTGCGCCGGCTGCGGCTGGGCGGCAAGGCGCAGGCTTACCCGCGCGATTTGAGCGTCGGCGAGCGCCAGCGTGTGGCGCTGGCTGCCATTACTGTCACCCTGCCGGGTGCACTGCTGCTGGACGAACCGACACGCGGGCTGGATTATCTAGCCAAACACGAATTGGCTTCGCTGCTGCGGCAGTGGCAGGCGGACGGCATGGCCATTGTGTTGGTGACGCACGACGTCGAGTTGGCGGCGGCGCTGGCGGACCGGGTGGTGTTGATGAGCCAGGGCGAAGTGATCGCCGACGGTGCAACCTCCGAAGTGCTTGGCTCATCGCCGCTCTTTGCGCCGCAGGTGGCGCGCCTGTTTCCCGGTATGGGCTGGTTGACCGCAGAGGATGTCCTTGCTGCCCACTGAGGCGGCATCCGTACAAATTTCCGCCAAATTCCGAACCTGGTGTTTTTTAGCTGCGTGCAATACGCGAAAGTGATGGAGACACAATGCCGAGACTGACAAAAATCTACACGAAGAAGGGCGACAACGGCAGCACCGCCTTGGGCGGCGGACAGCGTGTGCCCAAAGATCATCTGCGCGTCCAGAGCTATGGCACGGTGGATGAGCTGAATTCGCAGCTGGGCGTGGCGCTGGCGACCGGCCTGTGCGAGCGGCTGATGCAGGTGTTGCTCGAAATTCAGAACGAACTGTTCGACGTCGGTTCTGAACTCTGCTTTGTAGAAGAGGACAAGCAGTTTTATAAGCTGCCGCAGATTGAGGAGCGCCATATCCTGCGGCTGGAATCACTGATCGACGAGATGACCGCCATTGTCGGCCCGCTGGAGAACTTCATCCTGCCGGGCGGCTCGTTGGGTTCGGCGCAACTGCATGTGGCGCGCACCGTCTGCCGCCGAGCCGAACGCGAGGTGGCGACGCTGGCGCGTGAAGAAAGCATCGGCGCTTTTGTGCTCCCCTATCTCAACCGTCTCTCCGATGCGCTGTTTGTCATGGCGCGCTATGAAAATCATGTGCGCGGCGTGGCGGAACCGCTGTGGAAGCCAGGCGCATAATGATGGGGGATCAGCCGGCGGCCTGGTCTGCGCCGCCGGCTCTGATGGTGCGGATATGATAAACAGGGCGGCGTAATGGATCGGTTTTGGCTGGCGCTCAGCTTTCTGACGACGCTGCCGGCGCGCCAGGTGGCCTACCAGTCGGATGGACTGGGTAAGGCCGCGCCCTGGTTCCCGCTGGTGGGGCTGCTGCTTGGGCTAATTCTGGCCGCGGCGCACAGCGTGGCGTTGTGGCTCTTCGGCCCGGCCTTGGCTGCCGTGCTGGTCGTAGTGCTGTGGGCGGCGCTGACTGGCGGGCTGCATCTGGACGGGCTGGCGGACTGCTGCGACGGTCTGCTGGCCAGTGCGCCGCCCGCCCGCCGGCTGGAGATCATGCGCGACCCGCGTGTGGGCGCCTTTGGCGTCACAGGGTTGGTGCTGGCGCTGCTGCTCAAGGTGGCCGCCCTCTCCTCGCTGCCGGTGGCCTGGCCCTATCTGCTGCTGGGGCCGGTCTGGGCGCGCTGGTGGATTCTACTGGCAGCGCGCCGTCCCGCCGCGCGTGCACAGGGGTTGGGCAGCACTTTTCGGGAAGCGCTGACCCCGGCTGCCATCCTCACGGCGGCGCTGCTGCCGCTGCTGCTGCTGGGGCCGGCGCTGTGGTGGCAAGCGCGCAGCCTGCTGGGAATTGCGCTGGCGGCGCTGGTCTGCTTCGCCGTCCTGCGCCTGGCCCAGGCGCGCATCGGCGGCGTCACCGGCGATGTGCTGGGGGCTGTAGTCGAATTGACGGAGATTGCGCTGCTGGTGGCAGTGGTGCGCCCGTGAGTGCGGCGCTGCTCGATATACGCACCTGGGGGCTGCCCTTTCGCATCGGCGCCACCTCCTACATCATCCCGGATGAACTGCTGCCCAACGCTCAATTTCTGACGGCGCATGTGCAGGATATGCAGCTTGTGCTGTTTGACGTGCCCGGCGGCCCCTCCAATCTGCCGCCGCCGGCGTTGGTGGCAGCCTTAGCGGCATGGGGCCGGGCGCACGACCTCACCTACACCGTCCATCTGCTGCAGGATTTGCGGCTGCGCGATGAGGATGGGCAGCCGGCGGCAGCTCTGGTCAAGGCGCAGGAAGTGATGGCGTTAACGCGCCCTCTGGCTCCGCAGGCTTGGGTCTGCCATCTTGATGGGCGCGCGGTGCGCGGTGCCGCCGCCGGCGCGCCACAACTGTCGGTATGGCAGGCGGAGACTGTCCAGGCAGTACGGCAGGTCTGTGGCTGGGCCGGCGACCCCATGCGGGTGGCGGTCGAGAATCTTGAAGGGTATGCGCCGGAGTTTGTTACAGCAGTCGTAGACCAAACCGCCGCCGGCCGCTGTGTGGATGTAGGACATCTGTGGTTGGATGGCGTGGATGCGCTGCCGCATCTGGCGTCCGCCTCATCCCGTCTGCGTATCGTACATCTGCATGGCGTAGAGCGGATGGCAGGCGCGGCGGACGGCGCGCAGCCGGCGCGTGACCATGTTTCGCTGCGGCACGCGCCGCCGCAGCAGCTGGCGGCTCTGCTGCGTTGGTTGGTGGAGGCCGATTTTAGGGGCGTGCTGAGCCTGGAAATATTCGGCGAAGAGGACTTCTGGTCTTCGCTGGCTGTGCTGGAGGCGGCGGTACAGCGTATGCAAGCGCAAAGAGGCAGGGGGCGCGATGGCTAAACGGTTGACATTAATCTTGGGCGGCGCGCGCAGCGGCAAGAGCAGCCATGCGGAAAGGCTGGCGGCGGAGCAGGCCGCTGCGCAAGAAAGAACACAGGGCGGCAGCGTGTTGTATGTAGCGACTGCCGAAGCCTGGGATGATGAGATGCGCAGCCGCATCGCCGCCCATCGCGCCCAGCGGCCCGCACACTGGCGCACGCTGGAAGCGCCGCGCCGGACCGGCGCCGCCATCGCAGTGGCGCTGCAAGAAGAAGCCGCCGCCGTCGTGCTGGTGGACTGTCTCACTTTATTGGCCAACAATGTGCTGATGGAAGTGCCGCCGGATGCCGGGGAGGCGGAAGCTACGGCGGCGCTCATGGCGGAGGTGGATGCGCTCTTGGCTGTGTGGGCAGCGTCACAGGCAGAGTGGATTCTTGTTTCCAATGAGGTGGGGCTGGGGGTTGTTCCCGCCTATCCGCTGGGCCGCCTCTATCGCGACGCCTTGGGCCGCGCCAATCAACGGCTGGCGGCGGCGGCGGACACGGTGCTGCTAATGGTGGCAGGCATCGCTATGCAGGTGAAGGGGTAGGCGCGCTATCTTCCTGCGCTATTTCCCCGCGCGATTGGCCGCCGAGGGCGCATACTTGTCAATAGCCCGATAACCTGCCGGCGGCGCCGGCAGCGGCGGGTCGCCAGGGTCCACTCCGCTTTCGGCGCGGCGAAAGGCGAAGAAATCCCAGATCATGCGGCTGAGGTCAAGGATGGCGGCGTTGGATGTGGAAGAGTCGGTCAGGCTGGGGTTGTAGATAAAAATGCTGATCGAGTAAGGACCTGTTGGCCCCCAAACCAGCGCCGCGTTGCCGTGCTGCTGGTAGGACAATCCATGTTGGTGCACAATCCACTGGTTCTCATAGTCGCGCAGCCCGCGCCAGAGTGAGTCGCGCAGTTCGTTGTGCGTCATGTAAAAGAGAACATCGCTGCACTCCTGCGGCGTGATGCTGGTGGGGAAGGTTGTGCGCAGCAGCCCTTCGTTGCGTGTGCAGTCGTAGAGCGCCCCCAACAGCACAGCCATATCGTCAGGCGTCGTCTGACCATTGGGGTCGGGCTGGGTGTTGGGGCGCTCACGCTGGTTGGAGGGTGTCACCAGCGCCGGCCCGCTGCCGGCGGCGCCGATCTCCGCCTGTAAGAAGCTGTTCTGCAGCCCAAGCCGCTGCAAAAAAGCGGTCAGCCGCTGCGCGCCTGCTGTTGCACTGCCGCCGCCATACCAGGCCAGCGCCGCATTGGCCGCGCCGTCATCACCCTGGCCGATGGCGCGGTCGATCCATTCGCCCACCTGCTCCGCTTCGGCGTCGCCGGCGGTAATGCCATTGGGCAGCGCCTCCATCAGCGCAATTGCCAGCGCCGGCTTGATCGTGGTCATCGCCGAAAAGGCGGCGTCGCCGTCCGCCTGCGCCCGTTCCCCCGTAGTCAGATCATGCACGGAGACGGCGGTGAAGACGGGAAAGGTGTCGAGCACACGCGGCAGCTGCGCTTCCAGATCGGCCATCGTGGGCGGCGGGGGTGCAACCGGCGCCAGCACTAAATCAGCCATGCGGTTACCGGTCGAAGCCAGCGCCGCCAACACCCGCGGAATGCTGGCTTCTATATCGAGCTGCTGCCCCGGCGTGCCCGGCAGCCAATCCAAAGCGCGGATGGGCACAGGGGTAGGGGTGGGAACAGGTGCAGTGGGGGAGAGCGCGGCAGTGGTGGTCAGCGCCGGCGCGGACGCAGGCGCTTCGCCGGCAGGCGCAGTGGCGACGGTGACGGGTGGGGCATCCACACGCGCGGCGACGGGCGGGTAGTTCCACTGGGTGGCGACGCCCTCCAGCCACGTACGCAGCGCCGCCTCATCATAGGCGTAGTGCACCGGCACATCGCGCTGCCGCTGCGGCAGCCCAATCGCCTCACGCACGGCGATGTCGACAAAGTCAAGACCATCCAGGTAGCGCCCGGCGTCGTCAACGGTGGCGTTGGCGTCGATGGTGAAACCCACCTGTGACGGCTCCAGCACCAGCAGTTGATTTTCAAAATGGACGCCGATCGGCTGGGCAAAGACTGGCTCCAACTGGGCGCGGATGGCGTCGCGCACTTTGTAGCTGCTGAAGTCGATGCCGGCCAGCGTGACACCCGGCGGGATAGGGGCCGCCGCCGTTTTGTAATAGGTGTACAGCCGAAAGAGCGCCAGCACACCTACCAGCAGTATAGTGAAGGTGATAAAACGCCCGGACACGCGCGGGCCGGGTTTCCGATAGGACATGGCCGGCTGTGGCTCTCCCTACACTCGATGCGCGCAAGAGCGGCGCACGCCGCGCACTACTCCCACTCAATCGTCGCCGGCGGCTTGGAGGAGATGTCATAGACGACGCGGTTGACACTCGCCACTTCGTTGACGATACGGCTGCTGATGCGCGCCAGCAGATCATACGGCAGCCGCGCCCAATCCGCCGTCATAAAATCGTCGGTGGTGACTGCGCGCAGCGCCAACGCATTGGCATAGGTGCGGCCATCTCCCATAACGCCGACGCTGCGCACGGGCAGCAGCACGGCAAAGACCTGGCTGGTCTGGCGGTAAAGGCCGGCGGCGCGCAGTTCCTCCAAGAAGATGGCATCCGCTTCACGCAGCGCCTCCAGCCGCTCCCACGTCACCTCGCCGATACAGCGGATGGCCAAGCCGGGGCCGGGGAAGGGGTGACGCCACACGATCTCTTCCGGCAGCCCCAGCGCCTCACCCACCGCGCGCACCTCGTCCTTAAACAACATGCGCAGCGGTTCAATCAGTTGGAAGGTCATATCCTGGGGCAGCCCGCCCACGTTGTGATGGGTCTTGATCGTACGCGCGTGCTGGGTGTCGTGGCTCGATGCCGACTCGATGACATCCGGATAGAGTGTGCCCTGCGCCAGAAAGGCCGCCGCCGCCCCGCCCCACTCATCCGCCAAGCGCGCGGCTTCGGCCTCAAACACCCGCACAAAGCGCGCCCCAATGCGCTTGCGTTTGATCTCCGGGTCAACCACACCGGCCAGGTCAGCCAAGAAATCTTCCTTGGCGTCCACAGCGACCAGCCGCATCCCTTGGTGCTTTTGAAAAGTCTCCACAACCTGGGCAGCCTCACCCTGGCGCAGCAGCCCATGGTCGACAAAGACGCAGGTCAACCGGTCGCCGACGGCGCGCTGCACCAGCGTAGCGGCCACCGCGCTGTCCACCCCGCCGCTCAGCCCGCAGATCACATGCCCGTCTGCACCCACCTGCGCCTGCACTCGCTCAACCGTCTCTTGGATCAGGCTGCCCGCGGTCCAGTCCCCCCCACAGCCGCAGATACGGCGCACAAAGTTGCTGAGCAGTTCCGCTCCCTGCGGCGTATGCACGACTTCGGGATGAAACTGGATGCCGTACAGCCGGCGCTCGTTGTCGGCGATCGCGGCCAGCGGCGAGTTGACGCTGTGGGCAATGGCCAGAAAGTTATCGGGCAGCCGTTCCACCCGGTCGCCGTGGCTCATCCACACCATCATTTCGGTCGGCAGCCCGGCAAAAAGAGGGTTTTCCACTTCACTGACTTCCGCGCCCGGCAGACGGCTGCCGGCATGGATCAGCGCCGCGCCGTACTCACGCTCACGGCTGGGCGACACCTGGCCGCCCAACGTGTGCGCCAGCAGTTGCAAGCCATAGCAGATGCCCAGCACAGGAGCGCCGCAGTCCAGCACCGCCTGCGGCAGCAGCGGCGCATCGGGCACGTAGACGCTGTTGGGGCCGCCGGAGAGGATAATGCCGGCAGGTTGAACGCGGCCCAGATAATCCGCGGCGCGGTCCCACGGCACAAGTTCCGCAAACACATGCGCCTCGCGCACCCGGCGGCAGATCAACTGGCTGTATTGGCTGCCGTAATCCAGCACGGCGACGGTTTGGTGCTGCATCATAGTCTGCTCTGCATCCTCTTGTATTGACTGGTGTGCTGACTCATGTGCTGACTGGTGCGCGCATTGGGCTGTTTGCCCCTATTTAGCTGCCGGCTGTCACTGTATATGCATAGTGCGCCGGCAGTGTCGTCACCGGCGCCAGACCGCTGATGGCCACCACTGCGCGCCGCCCATCGCCCAGTCCGCTGATTTTCACCTGGGCCATGCCCGCATCATCCACCGGCGCCTGCCGTACAGCGGTGAGGGTGTCACCATCGAATTCCAGCACCTGCAGCAGCCAGCGCTGCGGCAGCCGGTTATCGGTTAACAGCCAGCCTTCGCTCTGCCAGCCGGCCTGGTTGACGGCCTCGTCACTCGCATCCAAAGCCGGGAGCAGACCACTGGGGCTGTTCAACTGCACATCCTTCACCAGCCAGCCGGCCTGGTTGACGGCGTCGTCGGTGATATAGCTGAACTGCAGCCACAGCGGGCCGCCGGCGTAGGCGCTCAGATCAAATGCTTCGTCTACCCACTGCGCGCGGATGCCGGCGTCACCTTCATCAGCGTCACCTTTACCAGCGTTACTGCCGCTCACAGCGGTGTAGCCCGGCCCAAGGGCATTACCGGATGGATCGTCTGCCGCCGTCTGCCGACCGGACAGGATCTGCCAGTGGCGGCCGTCGGCGCTTGCCATCACATAGCCATAGTCGTAGCCGGCCTCAATCTCCCACCACATGGCAGCCGTCAGCGTCAGCGGCGTCCCTGGCGCAACGGCGGCCAGATCGTAGCGCTGTGTCAGCCGGGCAGCAGCGTCGTCCGCGCGGTTGCTCCACCAGATCCGGCCCGCACCGCCCAAATCCGTCTCCGCCAGCTGCGTCTCGCCGGCGCCCTGAAACGAAAAAACGGCGTCGCCCGCACCCGCCAATTCAATGTAGTCGGTGGCATAGTTGCCCACAGCCGCCTGCTGGGTCGCCACAGGCAGTTGGGTGTGCTGGGCAGCCAACTGCAGACGCGGCATGGTCAAATCCACATAGCCGTAGCGCCCCTCAGATACCAAGGCATCCGGCTGGCCGGCGTAATTGGCCACCACCCAGTCGGCAAACAACTGCTCGGCGTCGATGTCTGCGCCCACGCTCTGCAAGGCGGCATCCACCCCGTGCAGCCCGTTGGCCGGCGCCGCTACCAGGGCTGTGATGGCCTCGCGGCCAAAACGCTGCGCCAGATAGGCGATAAAGAGGTAGGCGCTGCCGTAGTGCGGCCCATTGTTGCCGCCCGACTCCTGCCAGGTGGTCAACTGCAGATCGGGATTGGCGGCAAAACCGGCCACAAACATGGTGTCGCCGGCAAAGTCGGCCACCTCCTGCGCATACTCGCTCAACCCTTCATTGATCCACAAGTCTTCCCCACGATCCATGTGCCAGTGGATCATATGCTGGAACTCATGTGCCAGGGTGGTGTCGTGATAGGCATAATTGTGCGTGCGGTTGAGCGCAGCCAGGTTGATGTAGAACATCTCCTTTTGGTTGGAGAAGGGGCTGGCGGCACGCGTGTACTCGTCCGCGCCGGAAAAATAACCGATCACGCCGTCGCCCATCTGGGTGTTATAGAGGATATGCAGCCGCGGGTCGTTGTCTACACCCGGCTGCCACTCGCTGCCGAAGGTGGTGACGACATTGGGGTAGGTTATGGTTGTGAAGCGATCCGCCGAGCGTTCAATGGCGCTGCGGTCAAACGGCTGGCCGTTTTCGATCCACACGTAGGCGACGGGTGTGGAATAGACCAGTGTCGCCGTCACGACGGTCGCCCGGTTGGTGGCGGTGTTGCGCACCCAGAACGGCTCCTGGTCGCCGGATGCATAGCTGCGGGCGGGCACGCTCAGGGGAATGGCTTCCAGCGCCGGGTTAAGCTGCAGCGCCAGCTCGCGCTGGTCGCGCTGCGGCGGCTTCACCAGGGCCAGTTGTTCGACAGTGGACAGCGCCGCCAGCCGGTCGCCGCGCAGCGGGCCAGCCGGGACCGAGGTCACCGGCTGGCGCCGTTCGAGCGGGCTGTCAATAGTGCGCGTTTGCGTACAGGCACTCAAGCCGACCAACGCCAGCAGCAGCGCCAGCACCGGCATCCCCCAGCGGTTTGCACTCATCGCAGCCAGTGTACCACAAAGCGCAAAAACCGGATCAGACTACTTCATCTGCAGCGGCAAGTATACAGATTCAACATCCACTGCGATGCCTGCGGGCACGGAAAGCGTGGCTGCGCCGCCACCCTCTTCCGGCTGCAGCGGCGCGCCGTTGTTGATCACCAAAGTAACAGCGCTTACCACCTGCGCCGCAGCAAGCGACAGCACCGGCTCCGCCGTGATCAGATAGTACCCTTCATCGGCGGCGCTGCTATCGAGAACCGTGATAAAGCTGCCGCCGGCGTTGACCGGCAGCGGATCGCCCAGCGCTGTGCCGTTGGCGTTCAGCCGCACGCTGCCGCCAGGCGCAAAGCCGAAACCGGTAAGGGTGAACTGGCTGCCGGGCTGGCCCTGGTTGTGGTTCAAAAACAGCTCCTGACGCAAGGTGTCGGCCACGGGCATCGGCGTGTAATAGCGCGCTGCTCTGCCGGAGCCGAGCTGGCCGTCGCCGTCTTGTCCCCAGCAGCGCAGGCTGCCGGTGGCAAGCAGCGCGCAGGCATGACTACTACCGGCATCTATCGCAGCAGCGCCGGCGGCCAGGCCGATCACATCACTGGTGGCTTCATGGGTGTCGGCGGTTGTTCCGTTCCCCAGTTCGCCATTGCGGTTCAGTCCAAAGCAGCGAACGGCTCCCGCATTGCTCAGCGCGCAGGCATACGAATTACCGGCAGAAATTGCCTGTATGTTGTTGGTCAGGCCGGTGATAGCCACCGGCAAAGGCTGGCCATCCGAATTCTCCATATCCAGCGCACCCCAACACTTGACGCCGCCGGTTGCCAAAAGGGCGCACGTCATATAGTCACCGGCGCTGACCGCCACAGCCGGTTCCAGCGACTGCACCTGAACGGGAGTGAAGCGATCAGTGTCAGTTGTGCCGTCGCCAATCTCACCGGCATAGTTGCCGCCCCAGCAGTAGACGCGCCCATCGGTCAACAGCGCGCAGGCGTGGCTATGGCCTGCCGAGATTGCCGTTACACCGCTTTGCAAGCCGCTGACATCCACCGGCACATGGCTGTCGGCGGCGGCAGCCCCGTTGCCCAACTCTCCGCTGCTGTTGATTCCCCAGCATTTAACGGCCCCCGCATCGGTCAGTGCGCAGGTAAAATAGCCGCCTGCCGCAACCGCCTTGACGCCGGATGATAGCCCAGTGACAACGACCGGTGTGGCAATCCAGGAGTTCTCGGTAACTTTGCCAAGCTGGCCATAATAGTTGTGCCCCCAACACTTGACGCCGCCACCGTCCATGACCGCGCAGCTATGTGCGCTGCCGGCGCTGACCTGCTTGACGCCGGCGCCTAGACCGCTGACGGCAGAAGGTGTACTGCTGTAGGTGCCGGTGTTATTGCCCAGCTGTCCATCATAGCTTTCGCCCCAGCACAGTGCTGCACCGCCAACCGTGATGCCGCATGTGTGTAAGCTGCCGGCTGACACCTGCGCCCAAGGGCCGCCTGCTGTGGTCGCAGGAATCGTGCGCTTTTGGGACTGGCCGATACCCAACTGTCCGTACCCATTGCTGCCCCAGCAGAGCGCCTGGCCTTTGACGAGTGCACAACCGTGCCTGTACCCCAGTACAACCTGGGTAGCGCCGCTTGTAACACCAGCGACCAGTTGCGGCATATAAGCGAACTCCGTTGTACCATTCCCCAGTTGACCCGCCTCGTTAACCATACCGGCGCAGACAGCCGCACCGGCAGTGGTCGTGGCACAGTAGTTGGCGATGCTGCCCATCGTAATACTGCTCATGCCACTCTCTAAACCAGCGGCGGGTTTGGCTACTTGATCGTTCACCCACCCCCAACAGGCGACGGCGCTCGATTGAAGCAGCGCACAAGTGCTGTTGTATTCACCGGCAAGCTGCAAGGCGACACCGGCCAGACCCACAACATTCACTGGGGTGTAGCTGTTCACACCCCGTTTGCCGTTGCCCAGTTGGCCACCACTATTGTCACCCCAACACTGCACTGTTCCACTCTGCAAAATGGCGCAGGTATGGCTGCGCCCGCCGGCGACATGCACCACCGGCCCACCTAGTCCTTGTACGGCAGCCGGCGTGCTGTGCAAGGAGGTCGTGCCGTCGCCAAGCTGCCCTGCATAGTTATCACCCCAGCAGCGGAGTGCGCCGCCGGACACGACGGCGCACATATGCGATTCGCCGCCGCCAATCGCCGTCACATTGGTTAATCCGACCACTGCCACTGGGATATGGCTGTGCACCGTTTCGCCGTTGCCCAGTTGGCCCTCAAAGTTCGCGCCCCAACAGCGCACTGTCGCGTCGGCCAATAAGGCGCAGGTCATATAACCGTTGTTGGCGCTGATGGCCGTCACGCCTGCGTCCAGACCAGCGACATCGACTGGTATGCTCTGCTCGAGCCAGCCGCCATCCCCTAACTGGCCAAACCAGTTGGCGCCCCAGCACTTCACGCCACCGGCAGCCGTAAGCCCACAGGTATGATGGGAGCCGGCAGCCAACTGTTTGAAAGAAACCGCCTGCGATCCGGCAGGCGCTACGGGGAGCACAGGCGGGCTGTCCGCGCCCTGCACGAGCGATGGAGAAAAGCAAAAGAAGCAGAATAACAGGAGCGAAAGTGAACCGATCATGGACAGACGGAGGTACAGCCGCATGAGAATATTCCTTTCTGAGTGACTTATATGATAGAAACAGAAACGTAAAACAGAAAAAACCAATGATGTGAGGAAGGCGCTCTTGCACCTGGGTCAGTGCAGCGAGCCTGCATAATCAGAAGTATATACCTGACGGCAGCTCCACGCAAAAATAAGCAAAGTCTGCATTTTCACACGATTGCTTGCGGGTGGCGGTAAGGTATGACCTACAGGCAAACAATCTTCGCAAGAAAAGCCGCTAAGCTTTCCACCACCGCCTGCGGCTGCTCGATCATCACGTTGTGGCCGGCCTCTTTGACCAGCAGCAGCTCGCTGCCGGCGATGTGGTCGTGCAGATAAAGGCTGCGGTCGGGCGGGGTCATGCGGTCCTGCTCGCCGCAGATCAGCAGCGCCGGCATGTTCAGGGTTGCCAGCCGGTCGACGACATCGAAGTTGTGGCAGGCGACAAAATCACCGTAGAGCACATGCGGGTCGGCTTCGCGCAGATGGCGCAGATAGAGCTGCTTTTCGGCTGACGGCACGGCGGGGTGATAGCAGTAGTCGGTGATCAAGGCAGTGGTCGCCACAAAGTTATGCAGCACACCATCCAGCAGCAACGGCGCCACCCGCATCCGCGCCCCCGCGCCGATGACGGCAATGCCCGCCAGGCGATAGCCATAGGCCAGGGCAAAATCCAGCGCAATAGCGCCGCCCATGGAGTGGCCGACCAGCAGGAACCAGGGCAGTTCCAGCGCATCGACAAAATCGCGTATAATCTCGCTGTAGGCGCTGATCGTGCTGGCGCCTGGCCCAGGCGACGAGCCATGGCCGGGCAGATCGAGCGCATAGACAGTCGTGTGCGCCAGATGGCGCAGCGACGCCGGCCAGACCAGATGGTCGCCGCCCGCACCGTGGATGAGCACCAGCGGCGGGCGCTGCGGGTCCACATTGCGGCCATAGGTGCGGTAGGCAATCGTGCGATTGCCGATCGTTAAAGATTCCATGCTATTTTTTCCAGCACGCTTATGGATGGTCGGCGCTTTTCCTGATAGTTACTTGATCAGCGGGCTGTTGGGTGTATGTTCTCCGCTCTGCAGCATGTTGAGATCGGCGTCGACCATGAGGCGCACAAGCTGGCGGAATTCCACCGTAGGCTCCCACCCCAGTTTACTGCCCGCCTTGCCTGGGTCGCCCACCAGCAAATCCACTTCCGCCGGGCGATAGAAGCGTGCGTCCTGTTTGACATACTGCCGCCAATCCAAACCTAGATAGCTGAATGCTTCTTCGACAAACTCCTTTACGCTGTGCGTCTCGCCCGTCGCCACCACAAAGTCGTCGGGGGCCTCCTGCTGCAGCATCAGCCACATGGCGCGCACATAGTCGCCGGCAAAGCCCCAGTCGCGGCGTGCCTCCAGATTGCCCAGCAGCAGCTCTTCGGCCAGCCCTAGCTTGATGCGTGCGGCGGTGTGGGTGATCTTGTGCGTGACAAACTCCAGGCCGCGGCGCGGGCTTTCGTGGTTGAACAGGATGCCCGAATTGGCGTGCAGGTTATAGCTCTCGCGATAGTTGACAGTGATCCAGTGGCCGTAAACCTTGGCCACGCCATAGGGGCTGCGCGGGTAAAAAGGGGTGCTCTCACGCTGCGGCACTTCTACCACCTTGCCAAACATCTCACTCGAACTGGCCTGGTAGAAGCGAATCTTCGGGTCGACGATGCGCACGGCCTCAAGGACGCGCGTCACGCCCAGGGCCGTAAATTCACCGGTCAGCACCGGCTGGGTAAAGCTGGTGGGCACAAAACTTTGCGCCGCCAGATTGTACAGTTCGCTGGGGCGGTACTCCTGCAGGATGCCGATCAAGCTCATCTGGTCGAGCAGATCTCCCTGCACGATGTCGATGCGATCCTGGATATGCTTGATGCGGTCAAAGTTGATGGTGCTGGTGCGGCGCACCATGCCGATTACGCGGTAGCCTTGCTGCAGCAAAAAATCAGCCAGATAACTGCCGTCTTGACCGGTGACCCCGGTAATCAATGCCGTCGGCATAGAATGAATTCTCCTTGAGTGGTTTGGTTTAGGGTTCGCGCCGGCTGACTTGTTCGCGCCAACTGTTAAGCAGGTCATGCAGCGTTGTGCGCAGCTCTATCTGCGGCTGCCAGCCGGTGGCGGCAACCAGCTTGCGGTTGTCACAGAAACTGCACGGCACATCGCTGGGGCGCAGCCGCTGCGGGTCAATGACGACACTGACGCTGTGCCGGGCCAGGTCGATCAGCGTATCGAGCAGCCACTGAATGGCGTGGGGCCGGCCGCTGCCGACATTGTAACACTCGCCCACTTCCCCCTGCGTAACCAGCAGCCAGTAGGCGCGCACGACATCGCGCACATCGGTGAAATCGCGTTGCGCACTCAGATTGCCTACCTGAACCACCGGCGCACGTTGGCCCGCCTCGATCTCAGCAATCTGGCGGGCGAAGGCGCTGGCGGCAAAGTCGTCGGATTGGCCGGGGCCGAGATGGTTGAAGCTGCGCGCACGGATCACCGGCAGCTGGTGGCTGTTCCAGTACTGCAGGGCCATCATATCCTGCGCCACCTTGCTGACGCCATAGGGGCTGTTGGGGCGCAGCGGCGTCTCTTCGTCGATCGGCAGGTCGTGCGGCTGCACCAGACCATAGATTTCGTTGGAGCTGACCACCAGCGTACGGCAGTGGGGACGCCAGCGCGTCAGCGCTTCAAGCAGATGCAGTTGGCACTGGATGTTTAGTTCATAGGTTGTCCAGGGCTGCTGCCAACTGCCGCCCACGTCGCTCCAGGCCGCCAGATGCATGACAACATCCGGCTGTACATTTTGCACCACGTCGCTCACCCACAGCGCGTTGCGCAGGTCGCCGCGATGCAGCGTCAGTTGGCCCAACAGATGCTGGATGCGGCGGTCGTGGCGATGGACGACACCGTGCAGTTCCACATCCTCCTGGCGCAGAAGATGTTCCGCTAAAAAGCTGCCGGCAAAGCCGGCGATCCCGGTCAACAAAACGCGCACGACTTGCTCCTCGTCGCTGGCGCCGCTTGGGGCGCAGCGGGCTGAACACTTTGTTCTGCCCCTTCCTTGAGTATAACCCACCCCCAAGCGCGCTAACAATCCACAGACATTTTTCTGATGACATGAGAACAGTGCTCATGCGTGGCGCTAACGGGCGGGCGTTACACTGTAAACAGTGATTGACAAGGCGGGCTGGACAAACAAACAGGCCGCCGAATGATAAACATGATCAATAGATTGCTGTCTATAGAATACATGAAGGAGAAGCTTGCATGAGAACCCGTAACTACAACGATTTTGTGCGTGAGTTTGTCAGTGTTGCCGATGCCATGAACCACGTGCGCGACGCGCGCCCCTACGACTATGTTCGCAACGGCGGCAGCCAAGAAAATGAGAATGGCGCAGCGGAAGCGCAGCGTGTCGCTCGCCTGCCAATCGACGCCTACGCCACGGCGGATGCGTTTGTGCTGACGGCTTACCTGCCCGGCGTCAACCCGGAAAATGTCGAGATTACTTTTGAAGGCGAAGAATTGACCATTCGCGGCTCGTTCCAGCCGCAGCCGGAAAATGTAGACTTCCTCAAGCGCGAGCTGTTCCACGGCGGCTTTGAGCGTCACCTGACCTTCAATGTGCCGGTCAACGCCGATGCCATTGAGGCCACACATGAGTTGGGTATGCTGACCCTGCGCGTGCCCAAAGCCGAGGCTATCAAGCCCAAGCAGATCAAAGTGCAGGTCAAGTAAGACAGTTATAGCCTACAGATAGCCAATACCTGTAACAAATGCAAAGACCTCCAGGACAGCGTCGTCCTGGAGGTCTTTGCATTTGTTACAGCAGTGCGCCTCCTCGGTTCCGAATTGATACGGACGCAGGGACGATCTATACTCTTGTCCAGCTTTCTAAAATGTCTATCGCAACACGCCCACGTGCGGGTTCATTCCAGTGTCCAGTGAGCACGCCCACGTGCAGTTCGTTCCGTATCAGGAGAATTCTATGTGGACGACAGCCGATCTTTGTGATGAGTACGGCGCTGCCGTAACGGCGGCGCAGCCGCTGCTGCACAGCTATGGGGGTGCAAGCGCATTTTGCGGCCCTATCGCTACCGTCCAAGTCAGCGACGACAACAGCTCTGTGCGTCTACGTTTGCAGGAGCCGGGCGGTGGGCGGGTGCTGGTGGTGGAGGGCGGCGGTTCGCTGGGCTGTGCGCTGCTGGGCGACCAGTTGGCGCAGTTGGCGTGCGACAACGGCTGGGCCGGTGTGGTCGTACACGGCTGCATTCGCGACAGCGCCGCCGTCGCCGCCATGCCCCTGGGCGTGCTGGCGCTGGCCACGGTGCCGCGCAAGAGTGAAAAGCGTGCGCCCGGCGCCCATGATCTGCCCGTCACCTTTGCCGGCATCACGTTTACACCCGGTCACTATCTTTACGCCGACAACGATGGTATCATTGTGGCGGAAGAACACATTGCCTGATGGTTCCCATTCATCTACGATTGACAAGCAGCCGGCCCAATATAGAGCAGCCGGACGGGAGCAAATAAGCCATGCAGTGGCAGAATGAACCGCCCCAGTGGCGGGTGGAAGACAGCCGCATCGAGGTGGACGCGGCGGGCGGTACTGATTTCTGGCGCAAGACGCACTATGGCTTTATACGCGACAACGGCCACTTCGGCTATGTGGATGTAGAAGGCGATTTTTGCGTTGAAGTGCAGGTGAGCGGCGCCTATCACGAACTGTATGACCAGGCCGGCTTGATGCTGCGCAGCAACGCCGAACACTGGATCAAGACCGGCATCGAGTATGTCCATGGCGTACAGTATATCAGCGCCGTCGTGACCAATGACTTTTCCGACTGGTCGGTGGCCCCGCTGGCCGGCGCCCCACACTCGATCTGGCTGCGCGCCGTTCGCAAAGCGGAGGCGGTGGAAATCTTTTACTCGCTCGACGCCGCCGAATACACGCTGCTGCGCCTGGCTTATCTGCCGCCCGCCCCCATCATGGCCGTAGGCATTATGTGCGCCGCACCGGATGGGCAGGGCTTTCACGTCACCTTTGCCGATTTTCACGTCGATCCGGTCTAGAGAAGCGCAGCAGTCACGGCGCCATGGCTGACGACACAAGAGCAGGTGCGCACCTCCACCGGCTATGACTTCACCCGCTATAAGCAGGCCACTTTGCTGCGCCGCATTCGCCGGCGCATGCAACTGCGCAACCTGGACACGCTTACCACCTATCTGGCGTATATGCGCCAACATCCGGAAGAAGCGCAGACGCTCTTCTCCGATTTTTTGATCACCGTCACCAATTTTTTTCGCGACGCCGAATCGTTTGCCGCGCTCGAACGGGATGTCATTCCCGAATTGTTCCAAGACAAAACGAGTGATGATCAGATTCGCGTCTGGGTGGCGGGCTGCGCCACGGAGGAGGAAGCCTACTCCCTGGCGATCCTGCTGCTTGAGCAGGCCCACCGACTCAACCAGCCGCCCAGCATCCAGATTTTCGCCACCGATCTCAGCGAGGACGCGCTGCGCCGGGTGCGCGGAGGATGGTACCCCGAATCGATTCAAATTGATGTCAGCGCCGAGCGCTTGGCGGCATTTTTTATGAAGGAGAAGGGCGGCTATCGGGTGTGCCAGGAACTGCGGGAAACGATCCTTTTTGCGCCCCAGAGCCTGCTTAAGGACCCGCCCTTTTCCCGGCTCAATTTGATCAGTTGTCGCAATGTCCTGATCTACCTGCAGCGCAGCGTCCAAAAGCAACTGTTTGAACTCTTTCACTATGCGCTGAGCGCCAATGGCTACCTTTTTTTAGGCTCCGCCGAGACGATGGAAGATGTGCGTTTTTTTTCGCGACGTCAGCCGCCGCTGCGGCATCTTTCAACGCCAGTCCGTCGCGCACAATGAAATGCGCCTGCCCTCCCTCCCCCTTTCGATTGCCTCGCCGCCTATGCAATTGCAGCCCACGCCGATGGAACTGCAGCGGCAGGGAGGCTATGAGAAAATATATGTGCAGCGGCGCCGTTTTTTGAGTGAGATAACAAATCGCTGCTCATAAAGATGGATGTGTTACAGGCACTGCGAAGTCTGCATGGGCCGCCAAGCTAGCTCTAGCATAGCGCAAACGCAGCCAAAATGATAGTTGGGAAAAGACAACCTCTCCCCATCCACGCGAAATCCCAAAAACTACAGCAAACCTACACAGCTTGCGCCCTGATATTGAAAACTGTGCAGGCGCAGCCTAAGATGATCCAGGTGGTGAATACTGATGGCTTTGCTCTATGCTGCCCTTGCCTATCTGCTTGGTCTCGCCGTAGCCCGTTGGTGGTGGGCAGTGGCGGCGGTGGCCTGCCCGTGGCCGGCGTGGCTGTGGCTGCTTCCGCTGGCACTGCTGCCCGCCGTTGCATGGCTCGACCGGCTTGAAGAGCGGCCGCACCCGCCGCTGCGCTGGCCCGAAGCGGCGGGATTTGTTGCGCCGCGCCGGGGGCCGTCGCCGGCCCTGGCGGCGGGCGTCATGCTCTGCCTGCTGGCCGGCTTTCTACGCTACAGCGGCCAGCCCTTCGCCCGCTGCTGGACGGCGGCAGACCTTGCCTATCACAACCTGCCTGCCACAGCCACCTTTGACCCCCAGGCGCTTCAAATCACCGTTGATGGGATTGTCGATTCTTATCCGCTGCTCGTCGATGGTCGCCAGACCTTTGACCTGGACGCCACCGGTCTGCAGCCGTCTGCGGCCTTTCACCTGTTGGCCAAGAGCGGCGCAGCCCAGCCGATGCAGTTCGTGCAGGGGCGCGTACGCATCACGACCGGCGCCGAACCGCGGCTGCGCTATGGCCAGCAGGTGACGGCCGGCGGGCGGCTGGTGGAGCCGGCCGTCTTTGACGGCTTCTCCTACCGCCAGTATCTGGCCGGCAAAGGCATTTTCAGCGTCATGTACCGGGCCGATGTGCAGATTGGGAAGGCAGAGCTGCGCGGCAGCCCGCTGCTGCGCACGCTGTATGCCGTGCGGGCGCGCGGCGAAGCGCTGATCAACCAGGCCCTGGGCGAGCCTTACGCCGCGCTCGCCAACGGGATGCTGCTGGGGATTGAGGCGGGGATTCCACAGCAGTTGTATGACCAGTTCAACGCCACCGGCACCAGCCATGTGATCGTCATTTCGGGCACCAACGTGGCGCTGATTGCCGGCGTGATTGTCGCCGTGGCCACGCGCCTGCTGGGCAGGCGGCGTGCGCTATGGCCTACGCTGGCCGCCATCGCCGCCTATGCGCTGTTGGTGGGCGGCGACGCGTCCGTGCTGCGCGCGGCGTTGATGGGAGCGCTGTTTGTAACGGCTGCTGCCCTGCAGCGGCGCAGCACCGCCCTGGTCAGCCTCGCCGCCGCCTGCATGGGCATGACGATGGCCAACCCGCTGGCGCTGTGGGATGTGGGGCTGCAGCTCAGCAGCATGGCCACAGCCGGGCTGGTGCTGCTCAGCCCGGCGTTTGCAGGCGCAATCCAGCGGCTTTTTGGTTCATCATTGGGCTGGCTGCGGGCAGCAGGCGAAGATGTGCTCGCCGTCACGCTGGCCGCCAGCCTGGCCACCCTGCCGCTCAGCCTCTACTACTTTGGCCGGCTGAGCCTGATCAGCCTCCTCACCAACCTGCTGATCGCCCAGGTGCAGCCGCTGATCCTGTTCGGCGGCAGCGCGGCGCTGCTGGCAGGGCTGGCCGGCCAGCAGCTTGTGGCGCAAGCACTCTTCTGGCTGCCCTGGCTGGCGCTCGCCTGGACGGTAGCCGTTGTGCGCTGGGGGGCGGAGTTGCCCTGGGCCACGCTGCAGATCAGTCGCTTTGGCCTGCCGCAGCTTGGCCTCACCTATGCCGTGCTGGGGCTGGCGCGCTGGCATCGTCCCTGGTGGGCCGCCTTGACCCATTGGCGTTCCCCGCCCGCGGCTGCCCTGCCTGCCGTCACCACAAGCCGTTTTACGCCCGGCGCCGCAGGCGGATCGGCTGGGCCGCTAACGCCACCCACAGCGCCGGCGGCCCAGCCCAGCCGCAGCCAATGGCTGGTGCGGCGGCTGGCGTCGCCCGGTGCGCTGCTGGCCGCCGCATTCCTGGCTGCAGTGATCTGGGCGGCGGCGCTGTCGCTGCCCGATGGGCGGCTGCATGTCTGGTTTTTGGATGTGGGCCAGGGCGACGGCATCTTGATCCAGACCCCTTCGGGCCGCCAGGTGCTGATCGACGGCGGTGCGAGCGCGCAGACGCTGCTCGGCCAGCTTGGCGCGGTCATGCCTTTCTGGGACCGCACGCTTGATCTGGTGGTGCTGACCCATCCCGACGCCGACCACATGGCGGCGCAAGTGGAGGGGGTAGGCCGCTTTACGATTGACGCCGCTTGGGAGACGGCGGCCTGCGCCGCCAACAATGACAGCCATGGCTGGCGCGCGGCTGTGCAGGCGGCGGGCGCGCAGGTGCAGATTCAGTCCCGCGGCGGCTGGGCCGACCTGGGGGATGGCGTGGCGCTGTGGGTGCTCGGCCCGCCTGCGCCGGGCTTCACTGGCGAAGATGCCGACAATCAGAACTCGCTGGTTGCCAAGCTGGTCTACGGCGACTTCAGCGTGTTGCTCACGGGCGATGCCGGCGCGGCTGCCGAGCAGACACTGCTCGCCCAAGGCGCGCCTGTCCAATCCACCGTGCTCAAAGTGGGGCATCACGGCAGCAAATCCAGCAGCAGCGCCGCCTTTATACAGGCCGTCGCCGCACCGCTGGCCGCCATCCAGGTAGGGCCAAACCGCTACGGCCATCCGGATACGGAGGTGCTGGATCGACTGGCCGGCAGCACCATCCTGCGCACCGATGAGGAGGGAAGGATTGAGATCAGCAGCGATGGGCGGGAGATGTGGGTGGAGACGGAAAAATAGAGAAAAGGGTAGAGCCGCGCCAGTCCGGCCAGCCCGCAAGAAAGCGTACTCACGAAGCGTTTGCGTTCGCCGCCCACACCGCCTGCAGCGGTCGGTAGTCCAGCACAATGATCCCTTCTTGCTGGATCAGGGTGCGCGCCTCCGCAGAGAGCAGGAAGTCGAGATCCGCCTGGCGCACTGGCCAGCCGTCAGGGTCGATGCGCTGTGACTGCACATTGCCGAGGCCTGGATGCACAGCCCACTCGCTCAGCCCCGCCGGCAGGTCGCGCAGCAGTTGCGCATAATGGGCTGTTTTGCCGTGAGTCGGCAGACGAAAGCTGTCCAGCAGGTCATAGTCAGCCGTGGGCAGGCCCTTGCTTTGCACCCTGGCGCTCAATGGCGGCTGGGCAACGCGCACTGCCAGCCCGTATTCATGCGCTAGCCCCATCGTCAGGTCGAAAATGTCGGCCCGGCCCCCGCTGTGCAGACAGTGCCAGTCCAGATGGGTAGGCTGAAGGCCGGCAGTCAGCACATCCTCGATCTGCGCCCGAAATTCGACTTCCAACTCCGCTGTGCGGGCGCGGGCCAGAAATTCAGCCATGCGCTCAGTCGTGTAGAAGTGACCGGCTTCGTCAACCAAGGAAGGAGTCTGCGCCGTCGGGGTAAGCGGGCCGTACCGGTACTGCGGCAGGTCGCGGATCACCGTCAGGTGAACCCCAAAGGCAATGGTAGGGTTCTGCTTGAGCAGTTGCAGCGCCTGAGCCGCACCCGGACAGGGAACCATCACAGTTGTGGAACGCGCCACCCCTTGCGTCAGGGCGCGCAGTGCTCCCTCGTTGATCGCCTCATGCATCCCAAAATCATCAGCGTTCAGGATGAGCAGACGGGCGTCGCGCACGTAACCCAACAATTCATTGGATCGGCTGCCTGGCACTGTTTTCTCCTATATGGGTTGTCATACGCCGAGTATAGCATTCATTTTCTTTCCTGCCGGCAAGACGTTGCATCTCTTGCCGGTTTGCTTTATGATCGGCCAATTGCCGAGCATTGGCAGCGAGCAGAGAAATGGATCGCTCGCAGCAGGGGCTACTTACTATCGGCCAGCAGACCATGATCGATCTGCGGCGGCAGATGGACGGCTGAATTTCCGCTTCCCGCCTACCCCATCAGCAGACTCAACAGCACCGACAGCGTCACCAAACTCAACAAGCTGGTGACCAGTACTGCGGCGGCCACCAGGCGGGGGGCTGCGTTGAATTCAGTGGCGAGGACGGTGGTCATAACGGCAGTGGGCATGGCAGCCTGCACAATCAGCACTTGGCGCTCTAGCCCGCGGATGCCCAGCAGGCTGCACAACCCCCACGCCACCAGCGGCGAGGCGACCAGCCGGATCAGCGCGCTGCGCCAGAGGATACGCTGGTCGCCGCCAAAGTGCGTCTCGCGCAACTGCAGGCCCAGCAGCACTAACATGCCGGGGATCGACGCCCCCGCCAGCAGCTCCACGGCGCTCAGCAGGCTCGCAGGTATGGCCACTTGTCTTTGGTTGAACAGCAGCCCCAGCACCGCCGCATAGAGCACCGGCGCCCGCAGGCTGTGCGCCGCCGCTCGCAGCATCGTCGTACTGCCCGCCGACGCGATCACCACGCCTACGGTGTTGCTCAGAAAGGAAGTGATGGCATAGTAGACGGTGGCCAGCGCCACGCCCGCTTCGCCAAAGGCAAACAGGCAGATGGGGATGCCCATGTTGCCGTTGTTGCTGATCGCCCCGGCCAGGATCAGCCCGGCGCGCCGGCGGCGGTCTTGCCCTACTGTGGCCAGCATCCCCAGCCCTACCGTGACGATTAGCACACTCACCGTCACTACCGCCACATGCGAGAGCGCCGTCAGGTCCAGCGTCATTTTATACAGGCTGCGGAACACCAGGGCGGGGGTGGCTAGAAAGAAAAGGAAGCGGCCCAGCGTGCGCCCATCCATCGGCATCAGCGCAGCGACGATATAGCCGGCAGCCGCCACCAGCAGCACCGGCAGCAGGGTGGAGACAAAAATCGTCAGCAGCGCATCGATCTGCAGCATGAATCGCGGCTAACGCGTCTGTGAGGAAGGTTGCGCCGACAGTCCGTCCGCTATGCTCTCATCGCCGCTGCCGACATTGTGAAAGACCTCATACTCATCCAGCGCCGGTGCAAAGAACTCTACCACATACTCATTGGGCACGCCCATCGGCTGCACCACCTCGTTGAGCAGAGCGCGGATAAAGGCGCTGCGTTGGCCGGCGGTCAAGCGACGCGAGGCATCGTCCCACAGCAGAATTGTGCCGTAGACGCCTTCGCCGGTGTAGTGCAGGTCAAGCTTACCGATGGTCATGGGCAGGTCGTCGATATCGACCTGCTCCAGATCAAAGAGGGCATATTGTTCCGAAGAGGCCGTGCGCACCAGGCGCTTGAGTTTGAGATTCACGGGCGCTTACTGCTCTGATTGCATGGGTGTGATGAATGCGCTATTCATATTCGCCGAGCAGGTCGTCGTTGTCTTCGTCGCGATCATCCCAATCCGTCTCCGCGTCCCAACTATCGTCGTCCGCATCCGCCTCATCAAACAGCGGCGCCGCCGCCGCTGCCCCGCCGGCGTAGAAGTCCATCTCCTCCAACGCCTGCTCGGCAGCCAGCGTCTCACTCTCGTTGTTGCTGCTCTCCACGACGGCCTGTAAGGCGCGGCGCGCTTCGGGACCGCCAATATGGCCGAGGGCATACATCGCCGCCAGCCGCACCAACTGCTGGCGGTCGCCCAGCAGCCGCAGCAGCCCAGACAACGCCGACCTGGTTTCCAGTTCGCCGCAGGCAATAGCGGCCTGCGCCCGCATCGCCGCATCTGGGTTGGTCAATTCGGCGCGCGCCAGCCGCCGCCAGCGCACATCGGCGCTGCGCCCCATCGCCACCAGGGCGCTGAGCCGCTTTTCTTCCTGCGGCGAGTAATAGGCTTCCTCGATCAACTGGCGAATGCCCAGCTCCCCGGAATAGGCGATGCTCTCCAGGGCGCGGCACTGCACCGAGGACGCTTCACGGCTGTCAGTCAACACACCGACCAGCACCTGCTCAGCGCGCATCGCCATGGCGGAATCCAACTCTTCCAACTCGCCGTCCAGAATATAGGCGCCCAAAGCAGTGGCCGCCGCTGCCCGCACTTCGACATCTTCATCGGACTGCAGAAGCTGGACATAGCGCCCCAGCAGGTCAACGGCTGCCCCTTCTTGCGCCAGCCCCAACACAGCAAAGCGGCGCACATCGGCATCAGCGTCGTCCAGGGCCAGCCGTAGAAAGGCACCGAAATTCAGCCCCAGATAGCTCCCGAATAGATCACCAACGCTGGAAACGACGGCGACGCGACGCAGCAAAGGCGCCTGCGGCCAGACACGCCGCACCTGCTCTACATCGGCAGGGGCCAGATCGGAAAAGACGGCCAGTTCGTTGATGGCTACTTCTTCGGCTTCGCGCACGAGGTTGTAGAGCACTTCCTCCAGGCTGAGCGTAGGCGTAACCGCGGCCAGCACTTCATCTTCGATATCGTCCAGCGCCGCCAGTTCACTCAGGCTGGCGATGCGGTAGTCGTCAGCCTGAAAGTGCTCGCGCAGATGGGTCAGCTCGCCCTCTTCCAAATCCGGATCATCGTCATCCAGATCATCGTCATCCAGATCATCACCCAGATCATTGTCCAGATCATCAGCAAAATAATCGTCTTCGTCCTCCGCATCCAACCCCAATTCATCGTCGAAGGCGTCGTCCGCGTTGATCATACGGTGGTTGAATTCACCGGTGTCCAGGTTATCGTTATCTATATTATCGTCTTCGCTGCCCAATGGATCACCCAGCGGGCGCGGGTTTTTGCTGTCTGCCATACCATCACATTTCCGCCCAGCGCTACTGCCAGGCAAATCCCCAAATCGAACTGGCCGGACTCACCGGCTGCGTGCCGTCCGCCGTCTTTTCGACCACCTCAACATACCAGCGCCACTGCTTGCCTGCCGTGCTGGGGGCCAGCCCGCACAAGTCGTTGTCGAGCGGCCACGAGGTGGTGCTCATCGGGCGCGGCTGGGCGATCACCCAGATCACGTCTTCACTTTTATCGTTGCCCACGCTGTTCACATAGCCCAGATGCACAATATAGAGATCGGAAGGACGAGCGGCGAGCACCGGCAGCCAGGTAAGCGTCCCCTGGCCGCTGCAACTGACGGCGGCGCCATTTTCCGGGGCGCGCAGTTGCGGGGCATCCAGCCGCAGCACAATTTGTGGTCTGGGCGTCTCCGTGGGAGGCGCGACGGGTGTGGCGGTTGCCGGCTCTGTAGCGGTGGGCGTGGCGCCGGTGGATGTAGTCTCCGGCGTCGGCGTCGCCAACTCCTCAGCGCCCGGCAGCAGCAGAACGGCTCCCGGCTGCAAGCGGCGGGCGTCGTTGATCGTCAGGCCATTGGCCGCCAGCAGATCTTCCACGGTGACACCCTGGCGCAGGGAGATGGCCAGCAGCGTGTCGCCGGCGCGCACCGTATAGGAGGCCGGCCCCGGACGCGGGGTGGCAGTCGGAGCGCCTTCGGGTGTCGGCGCCGGAATGCGCAGGTCGTCCCCCGGCTGAATGGTGTACACATCCTCTTCCGTCAGGTCGTTGGTCACCAGCAGATCGTCGACGGTCACATCATAGGCGGTCGCAATCTCAGACAATGTATCGCCCGCACGCACGCGGTACACTTCCAGCACCGGCTCAGGTGTGGCGGTGGGTGTGGCCGTGGCAGGCTCCTCCGTTGGCGTCGCCGTAACCAGACCCAATAGGGAGACGGTCCGGCTGAGCGCAGGCGAAGCGGCAGCCGCCACCGCAGCGCCGGCCTTGGCAAAACGGGTGGCGGTCGCGCGCGGTGTGGCGGTAGCGGGCGTCGTCCCCGTGGCTGTTGCTGCCGCAGTGGCGGTGGGCAGCGGTGTGGCGGAGGCTGCCGCTGTGGCGGTTGGCATATCAGTCGGGGTATCGGTCGGCGCAGCGGTTGCGGTGGCCGTATTTTCCGGCGGCGCGGCCGTGGGAGTGTCCGCCACAGGAGCCGCTTCAGCAGGAGCCACCGCAGCTGTTTCAACGACGGCTTGCGCCGCACCCTCGGCAGCTGTCGCAGCCGCCATTTCCGTGTCTGTCAAAGGTGCAGCCGCGTCCGGCGCCGGCAGCACGATATCTTCCTGATTAACCGGCGCAAAGTTGCCGGCCTGCGCCGCCTGGCTGACCAGCGGATCATTGGGGTCCTGCCCGGCGGGAATCATCACCACTGAAACGTCCGGCTGCAAACGGCTGCCGAGCGCAGCGATCAGCCGCCCTGCCCGCTCACTCTGCGTCTGCATCCAAGAAGCGGGATCACTGCGTGCGGCGCGCACCAGCACGGCTCCGCCCAACAGGAGCATCAGCAGCAGCGGCAGCCCCCAGGTGATCCAGCGCGAGAGCGCCGGCTGCAGTTCGCGCCCGCAGTGCGGGCAGAGCACGAGATTGGAAGAGGCGCGATGCCGGCAGCGACGGCAGCGCACACTTTTTTCTTTGGCCGCCACGTTCTCGCCGCAGTTGGGGCAGATCGTCGCATGCACGTTCACCCAGGCGTCGCAGCTTGGACAGGGACGCACACCAGCCGTGCGCACGCCGGCGACGGTTCCAGTCACTGCAGCGGCACGCTGCGGCGGCTGACCAGTAGACTGGCCCGCAGGCTGACTACTGGGCTGGTTTGGTGGTTGATTTGCCATCAATACCTTTTCCTACTGGCCCATCAATTTGATCCAGTCAATGCCTTGAGGGGCGCTGCTGAGATCGCGCACGGTGATCAATAACATCAGACCCAGCAGCAGCATAAAACCCACCATGTGGATCATGCCTTCGCGCTCAGGACTGACACGCCGCCCGCGGATCGCTTCAATCAGAATAAACAACAGCCGTCCACCATCCAGCGCCGGCAGCGGCAGCAAGTTGGTCACCGCCAACGCCGCGCTCAACACTGCCGAAAGACGCAGGATGGGAAACCACAGCCCGGTGTCGATGGTGGCCGAAACCGCACCGCCCACCATTTGTGCAATGCCGACTGGGCCGGTGAGTTGGGCGTCGGCGGGTGAAAGCGAACCCATCAACAACAAGAACGGCAGTTGCAGCACCAGCATGGCGTAATCCGTCGTGCTGCGCAGCCCTTCCCACAGAGCAGGCAGGATGTCCATGCTCGCCATCTCGGTGACAGGCGCAATCTGCACGCCCAGCGCCCCCTGCCCGGCAGGCGGATCGGCGCGCGGCGTCAGCGTCACATCCACCCATTGATTGTCGCGCCACAAAGTCATCGTAACCGGCTGGCCCAGATTCTGCCGGATCTCCTGGTCAAGCGGGTTGTCATAGGTGACTACCGTATCATTGACATCCAGCACCACATCGCCCGGTGTCAGGCCGGCAGCCTGGGCTGGGCTGTTTTCGGCCAGGCCGGTGATCTGCGTCATCAGCACGGTGACAAACTGGCCGCTGTCGAGCGCCGCCTGCAGTGCAGCGCGGTCGGGAGCCGTCACCTTGATCAAATCTCCATTACGGCTGACCAGCAGTTCGCCGGCGACGCCGTTGTCCGCCACGCCATTGCGCAGCCCAACCTGCGCGTTCGCCTCTGCCGTCACCTGCAGCGGCAGACCGCCATAGCTGAGCAGAATGTCACCTTCCTGCAGACCCAACTGCGCCCAGGCGGAACCCGGCGCCACCGCCGTCAACTGTGGATGGCCGGCGGCGGCGGGAAAGCCGGCGGCGAAGCTGGCGCCAAAGAGCACAATCGCCAGCAGAAAATTCATGATCGGCCCCGCGGCCAACGTAGCCGCGCGCCCACCGATTGAGGCGCTGTTGAACGAACCGGGCGACATGTCGCCGGCATCTTCACCCTTCATGCGCGCAAAGCCGCCAAAGGGCAGCCAGTTGAGCGTGAAGTCCGTGCCGTCATAGGTGAACAGCTTGGCCAGGCGCGGCGGATAGCCGAGGCCGAATTCCTCGACCACAATACCGTTGCGGCGCGCAACCCAATAGTGACCCAGCTCGTGAAAAAAGACGAGCACGCCCAGCACCAGAACGAATGAAACGATTGTCAATACCATCTTTTCCTGCCTCTGCCGCCGGACGAATGTGGGCCGGCGGCCAAAACCTGTGCGCATTATAGACCGAAATCGATCTCAGACCGAAACCGCCGAAGGCGTCCAGGATACACACAAAGGCGCAAATTGTCTGTACGCCATGCACCGAAAAGCGGTTTCTAGCCGCGAATCAGCGTCCCCACATGCTCGCCGCGCAGAGCCGCGGCCAGCAAGCCGGGCCGCAAGCCACTGCAGATAACGATTTCCAACCCCGGATTGGTTCGCACCATTGCCAACGACTGTTCCACCTTGGCGCGCATTCCGCCGGTGACGTCGACGCCGTGGCTGCCGCCCAAGTCGGCCGCCAGCGTATCCAGCAGCCGAGGCGTCACAATGGGAATCCGTTCGGCGTCGGGAAAGAGCAAGGGGTCGGCCATATAAATGCCGTCCACCTCGCCCGCCAGCACAAGCCGCTGCGGCTGCAGGTGGGCAACCAGCGGTTCAAAAATCTCTTCCGTGCTGGCAATCGTGCCGCCGCGCACGCTGTCGAGCGCCACATCGCCAAAGATTACCGGCGTCAACCCGCGTTCCAGCGCCAGACAGATGGCGGCGCCCGGCCCTTCTTCCACCACGCCGTCACGGCAGCGGAGGGCCACGCTGGGCTGGATGCTCCAGGCGGGCACATTCTCCTCCAGCAGCGCCGTCACGACGATGCGATTGAGACGGGCGGCAGCGTCCGCGGTGGCGGCAAAGCCGTACCACTGTTCACGCCCGCTGACGCCGGCGCGCGTGCCGTAGCGGCGACCGAATACATGGCCAAAGCTGCCCGAACCGTGGCCAATCAAAAGGCGCAGCGTTGGGTGCTGGTGCAGCACCGCCGCAATGGTGGCGGCCATTTGGCGGATCACATCCGGGCGCACCGTCTCTGCGGCACGCTTGTCGGTGATCAGCGAGCCGCCCAGCTTGAGAAAAACCAACTGTTGAACGCCTGGTACAGCCATCCTTCTCTCCTACTGCTCCGGGCCTGCAGCCTCTTGTACTACGGCAGGCGCGCGCCCCAGCAGAGCGGCCAGTGCGTCGAGCAGCGCCGGCTCCTGATCGGGCAGCACGGTGCGCGCGTCGAACAGCAGTTGATCCTTGTAAATACGGCAGACCACTGCCGGGCCGCCCGCATGGCCGCCGCGCAGGCGGGCGGCCACGGCATCGGCCTCGTCGCTGGGAATTGCCAGCAGCCAGGTCGGCAGCGTTTCGCCCGGCAGGCTGCCGCCGCCGACCGCGCTCTCGCCCGCCAGCAGCGTACTCTCCAGCGCTGACGCCTGCAGGATGCTACGCCAGCGGGCGACGCGTGCCTGCAGTTCGTCCGGCTGCGCCGCGATCATGCGCCAGACCGGCAGTTCTTCTGCCGCCCGCCCGCGTTGGTAGGCGCGCAGCGTAGCTTCAAGCGCGGCCAGCGTCATCTTGTCCACCCGCAGCGCACGCGCCAGCGGATGGCGGCGCAGTTCCTCGATTAAATTGCTCTTGCCGAGGATGATACCCGCCTGCGGGCCGCCCAGCAGCTTGTCGCCGCTGAAGGTGATGATATCGGCGCCCGCCGCCACGCTCTCCTGCACTGCCGGCTCGTAGGCAAGCCCATAGACGGACGTGTCAAGCAGCGTCCCGCTGCCCAGGTCGTCGATCAGCAGCACGCCGTAACTCTCCGGCCGCGCAGCCAACCCCGCCAGTTCCGCCAGCGTGGGCATGGTGACAAAACCAAGCTGGCGGAAATTGCTGCTGTGCACGCGCATCAAGGCGGCTGTGCTGGGCGTGATGGCCTGCGCAAAATCGCGCAGATGGGTGCGGTTGGTCGTGCCCACCTCGACCAACTCGGCCCCGCTCTGGCGCAGCACATCCGGGATACGAAAGCCGCCGCCGATCTCGACCAGTTGGCCGCGGCTGATCAGCACCTCACGCCCGGCGCAGAATGCGGCCAGCACCAGATAGATGGCGGCGGCGTTGTTGTTGACTACCAATGCATCTTCGGCCCCGCTCAGCTCGCACAGCAGGCCGCGGGCGTGATCGTGGCGGCTGCCGCGTGCGCCCGCCGCCAGTTCGTATTCGAGATTGCTGTAGCCGGCGGCTACCGTCTGCACGGCGGCCAGCGCCGCGGGGCTGAGCGGGGCGCGGCCTAGGTTGGTGTGTATGATCACCCCGCTGGCGTTGATCACCGGGCGCAGCGACGGCAGCGCGGCGGCATCCAGCCAGGCATGCACGCGTGCCGGCAGTGCATCGGGCGAGGGGGCCGGCTCGCCGGCTGTGATCTGCCGGCGGGCGGCATCCAACACGGCGCGCGTGGCTGCGGCTACCTGCTGCTCACCAAAGGCGGCTGCCAGCAGCAGCAGCGGCGGCTTGCGCAGCAGTGCATCAACCGCCGGCAGCTTGCGATATTCAGCTTGCGATTCCGCCATCCGCTTCACCAAGCCCCATTTCTTTTGTGGTTTCCTGCTCTCCATTATATAACAGCCGCCACCGTGGCCTATGCCTGGCGCAGTCCCCGCCAATTCCCCTGCCCCGGAACGCTGTGAACTGAACCGTGTATGTCTTTTTGATGGCCGGTTTCTGATGGCCGGCCATTGCTGCTTGCCCGGCGCACTGTGCTTTGTCTGCCCTGTGCGCCGGGCAAGCAGCGGATGTGGTTGCAAATGGATTTAAGTGTGGTGGTAAGCCTGAGGTGCAGCCGCTTCGCCTACAGGCAGAAGGTCACCATGCGGTCACGACCCTGGTAATCCTTATACAGGTCCACCTCTTGGGCGTCGGGCAGCACCCGCGCCACCAAGGCAAGTATGGTCTCGCCCTGGTCATAGCCGATTTCTAAGATGGCCTGGCCGCCTGGGCGCAAGCGGCCGGGCAGCTGCGCCAGCAGGCGTGCAATAACATCCAACCCCTGGTCGCCGCCTTCCAGCGCCAACTGCGGCTCATAGACGCGCACACCTGGCTCCAGCGTGCGATAGGCGGAGCGGGTAACGTAGGGAAGATTCGCCACTACCAGGTCAACACATTCGTTGAGCGGCTCCAACAAGTCGCCCTGCCGCAGCGACACCTGGCTGCGGTGGTCCAGCCGCGCCACATTGGCGGTCGCCACCGCCAGCGCCTCGCGGCTGACGTCGAGGGCGAAGATGCGTGTATTCTCGGCATTGGCGGCCACGGCCAGGGCAATGGCCCCGCTGCCTGTGCCGACGTCGGCAAGAACAAGCGGCTGCGGGCTGTGCTCGCTCGCCACTCGCAGCACGGCGTCCACCAGCATCTCCGTCTCGGGGCGAGGGATCAGCACGCGCGCGTCCACCTGCAAGTCAATGCCATAAAACTCTTTGTGTCCTGTCAGATACGCAACCGGCTCATGCAGGGTGCGGCGGGCGATCAATTCGGTGTATTGATCGGCCTGTACCTCGTCCAAGGCGTACTCAAAGTGCGCGAAAAGCCAACTGCGGCCAACGCCGAGCACATGGGCGAGTATCACTTGGGCATCTAATCGGGCTGTCGACACGCCGGCCTCTTCGAGCCGCTGCGTGGCCGCATTGACGGCACGGCCGACCGTTGTGGCGGGCATAAGATTCCACACCACGGGTTGAAGTACGGGCAACACTGCCACAGCTACCTCCTCTGAAAAGCTGTATCCGCGAGCCGCAATTGTTTCCGCGCTCACCTTTGAGCACAGCGGCGTCTCGTATGAAATTGTAGCCAGGAATTTACTTGGCCGCACTACGCGCGGCTGACAATCTGCTGACGCCGTATCCATATAAGGATGATGCGGCGTCTACTCCTCTTCGCTCCCGCCCCCCATCGCCTGCAGCCGTTCGCTTTGGTCGAACGACGATAGCTCGTCAATAAACTCATCGAGGTCACCATTCATCACGGTGTCCAGTTGGTGCACCGTTTTGTTGATCCGATGGTCGGTGACGCGATTTTGGGGAAAGTTGTAGGTGCGAATTTTCTCACTGCGGTCGCCGGAGCCGATCTGGCTGCGCCGGGCGCTGCCCAGATCGTCCTGCCGCTTCTGCTCTTCCACTTCGTACAGACGTGTGCGCAAAATTCGCATGGCCTTGAGCTTGTTCTGCAACTGGCTCTTTTCGTCCTGGCACGAAATTACGATGCCGGTGGGGATGTGCGTCAGCCGCACGGCGGAATCCGTCGTGTTGACGCTCTGCCCACCCGGCCCACTGCTGCGAAAAATGTCGAGCCGGACATCGTTGTCATTGACTTGTACATCGATTTCATCGGCTTCGGGCAACACGGCCACGGTGGCGGCGCTGGTATGGATGCGTCCCTGGCTTTCAGTGACCGGCACGCGCTGCACACGGTGCACGCCCGACTCATATTTCAGCCGGCTGTACGCCCCCCTGCCTTTAACGGCAAAGATGACCTCTTTGAGTCCGCCCAGACCGGTGTCGTTGAGACTCAGTTCTTCAACTTTGAAGCGGTGCGCCTCGGCCCAACGCATATACATGCGGTAGAGTTCAGCGGCAAACAATCCTGCTTCCTCGCCGCCCGTACCAGCGCGCACCTCGACAATCACATTTTTATCGTCTTTGGGGTCTTTGGGCAGTAACAACGCTTTCATTGTGCGCTCGAGCAGCTCTCGCTCCGGCTCAAGCGTCTCCAACTCCATCTGCGCCAGCTCGCGCATCCCGCCGTCACTGTCCTGCAGCAGCAGCCGATTTTCGTCAAGCTGCCGCGCTACCTCCTGGTAACGCTGATAGGTGTGCGCCAGTTCCTCCAGATCGCTGCGCTCGCGGTCCAATTCGTTGAGCTGCGCAAAGTCTGCCGCCACCACCGGGTCAGCCATCTGCGCCGTCACAAACTCAAACCGTTCATTCACGCGTGCCACTTGTTCCAGAATTGTCGCCATACCTATCCATTTCCCACGCGAACTACAACCAGTACAACCCCAAATCAAGCACGCCGGCGGCTGTCAATCCGTAAACACGGGCAGCTTGCCCAGCGCCGTGATTTCGCTCCAGTCCTCCGGCTTGCCTTCGGTGAAGACGGCCATTTCGCCCACCACCTGCGCGCCGGCCTGCTCCATCAGCGCCCGCAGCCCACGCAGCGTATTGCCGGTGCTGATCACATCGTCCAGCAGCACCACCCTGTGTCCTTCCACCAGCGATCGATCTTTGCCGTCCAGCAGCAGCGTCTGCGGTACGCCGGTAGTGATGCTCACCACCTCCACCTCCAGCGTGTCCACCATGTACGGCTTCTTGATCTTGCGCACCACCACAAAGGGCAGCGACGTGCGCAGAGAGAGAGCATGGCCCAGCGGCACCGCCTTGACCTCCGGCACAACAATGGCGTCGGCATCCAGCGGCATACGCGCCGCCAACAGATCCGCCGCCGTCTCCACCATCTCGGTGTCGCCCAGCATGTTAAAGATGGCGATCTTTACCCCCGGCGCCACTTCAAACAGCGGCAGTTGGCGTTCCACATGCCCGACCCACACATTGTAGACGCGGCCGTCGTAACTCATGCGGCGTTCTCCCATTCTTCCAACACGCGGTAGACGTTGAAAACCTCGCTTCCTAGGGGAGCGAGGCGCTGGATTAAGACTATCATCTGTCCTCTATTGTAGCATAGAAAGGGCGCTGGCATGGAATTTCACACTTCATGGTACACTGCGCCCATGTCAGAAACAATGTCGAAAACAAAGCCAAAAACAACGCCGGAAACAATATCGGAAACCATGCCGGAGACAACATCCGCACAGATCAACCCATCTCACTCCGAACACGACAGCGCCCGCCAATGGTGGGTGCTGGTGGCCGTCAGCCTCAGCCTCTTTCTGGGCAGCGTGGACGGCAGCATCGTCAACGTCGCCCTGCCCACCTTGATGCAGGAGTTCAACGCCACCTTCCCGACCGTGCAGTGGGTGGTGCTCTCCTATCTGCTTGGCCTGACGGTGCTCATGGTCAGCATGGGCCGCCTGGCCGACATGATCGGCAAGAAACGGGTCTTTGCCACCGGCATTGTTCTCTTTTTAATCGGCTCCGCCCTCTGCGGGCTGGCGCCCAGCGTCAATTGGCTGATCGGCTTTCGCTTTTTGCAGTCGATTGGCGCCGCCATGATTCTGGCGCTGGGGACGGCGATTCTCACCGAGGTGTGGCCTTCGTACAAGCGTGGGCAGGCCATCGGCTTTGCCGCCGGCTTTATCTCGCTGGGCATCGTCATCGGCCCCGCCATCGGCGGCATTATGCTGCAGTATCTGAGCTGGCACTGGATTTTTCTGGTCAACATCCCGATCGGCGCGCTTTCGTTTCTGTTGGTGATGATCTACGTGCCGCCGCTGCGCCCCAGCGGGATGCGTGAATCGTTTGACATTGCCGGAGCCGCCGCGCTGGGGCTGGGGTTACTCAGCTTGACCTCCGGCATTACGTTGGGGCAGGATTTGGGCTTTACGTCGGCGCCGGTGCTGGGACTTTCTGTCGCTGCTGCGCTGCTGGTTGTCCTCTTCGTCTGGCTGGAAATGCATGTGCGCTACCCCATGCTCGACCTGAGCCTCTTTCGTGAGCCGCAGTTCAGCCTCAACCTCTTCACCGGCACGCTAACCTTTGTCGCCATTTCCGGCGTGGTGCTGCTGCTGCCCTTCTATCTGGAACTGGCGCTCAAGCTGCCGCAAATTCAGGTGGGGCTGTATATGGCCATCGTACCGTTGGTGATGACCGTGCTGCAGCCGCTTTCCGGCGTGCTCTCCGACCGGCTGGGCACGCGGCGCGTCAGCAGCGTCGGTCTCTTTTTTGTGTTGGGGGGCTATCTCTTGATGACCGGTCTGGCGGCGGAAGGCCCTCCCGTCGACTACGTGCTGCGCTTTCTGCCCGTCGCCGTTGGCATGTCGCTTTTCAACTCGCCCAACAACAGCGCCATTATGGGGTCGGCCCCCCGAAACCGCCTGGGCGTGGCTTCGGCGGTGCTCAGCATGGTGCGCACGCTGGGCCAGGTGATCGGCGTGGCGGTGTTGGGTGCATTCTTCTATCAGCGGCTCGCCGTCCACAACAGCGGCTCAGTTGCCCTTGAGGCCGCCACGCCGCAGGTGATCACCGCCGCCCTGCATGATCAATTCTGGCTGGCGTCAGCCTTGATCGCCATTGGCCTGATCGCGTCGCTGCTGATCTGGCGTTGGGAAATCCGCCAGGGCCTCGTCGCAGCGCGGCGCGAAAGTGAGCCGATGGTGGAAATCGGCTAGGGCGAACAGAGGTTACACCACCAGGGGGATCTCCTCGACTGTCTCCAGCACCGGTTCATAGCGGCAGCGGCAGCCGCGCAGCGATGTGCAGCCGGGGTGGGGCAGTTGGGGCACACGCGCCACCAGAAATTCCTTGCCCAGCGTTTCCTTACAGGCGGCGCAGGTATATTCGTCGTCCGGCCCCACAATCTCGATGCGCCGTACATGGTCGCCGCCTTTGCAGCGCTGCCACATTTCCTGGTTGTCGACATACAGCCCCATCTGATAGGCTTTCCAGTAGGCGCCTTCCAGAGCGTCCATGCCGCCCGGCTGCGCCAGTTCAGCCGCCGCCGACGGCGGCATTTCGCTCGCCACGGGCGGCCAGTGCACGCCCCACAGATGCTGCTCCGCCGCATAGAGCTTGAGCCACGCCAACGTTTCGTCGCTCAGCCCGTCCAACATGGGATGTTCGAGAAAGAAGATCTGGCGCGTCAGCGCGCTGTGGCTTGGCTGCGGCTCCGGCCCCGTCCAACCCGCCTTGCCTAGCGGCAGCCGGTTTTCGTATTGGCGGCGCACGGTGAGCGCTTCGGCGGTCATGCGCAGGGCCAGCGCAGCGCGCGCCTTGGCCAGCGCTTCACTTTTTTCCTGTTCCAGCCGCCGGCGCCAGGCAGCCACAAAGGGTGCGCCCGCCGCCGTCACGCCATAGCTGCCGTCCGCCCGCTGCTCCAGCCAGCCAGCACGCACAAAAAGCGCGATCTGCTCGGCATACGCGTGCGGCAGCACGCGCGACCAGCGCGCCTGCTCCTGGGTCGCGTGCGACGGCTGCGGCGGGTCAAACTGCGCCAGCAGATCGACCTGGGCATACGCTTTCAGCTCTTGCGACAGCGCCAGCGCCATACCGTCCAGGTGCGGGCCGCCAAACCACTTCTTGAGAAAACTCATGCTTGCTCCTCCCCCTCCAGCCCGGCCAGCACGCCCAACAGCAGCGTCGTCAGCCGCGGCACGATTAACTGGCCGGCGTCGATCACCTCAGCGTGGCTTGGCTCCTGTTGGGAATCCGCCTCCGTCACAGCCACATTGGTGATCGTGCTCAACGCCAGCACCTCCATCCCGGCATGATGCGCCACCAGCGCTTCGGGCACAGTGCTCATGCCTACAGCGTCCACCCCCCACGCGCGCAGCATGCGAATTTCGGCGGGTGACTCAAAGTTTGGCCCGGCCAGCACAGCATAGACCCCCTGCTGCAGCGTCAGCCCCTGGGCAGCGGCCGCCTGCCGCGCCAGTTGGCGCAGCCGCAAGGTGTAGGTGCGGACAGAGCGGTTTAACATCTGGCGCTCACAAGTCATGGCACCGGAGCTTGAAGCGAAGTTCCCATCGTTCAGCACCTACATCGGCCAGGGCAT
>JBBRBX010000023.1:0-56602 GCA_038205395.1 Caldilineales bacterium | reverse complement strand
CAGCCATTGCTTGTACAGTAACTTCTGCGGCGATTAGCATTCCTCACCCTCCTTGGTTTTGATCAACCTGGATTGTGACCTGCTAATCGTCGTTTGTCATTTCTCTACGCACCTTGATGCACTTTTACCGGAAACTAAAGTCATCTTAGCTATGGCATTATTCCTCCGTAAAATCTTAACGCTTTGCTTACATAACTCACTGATAAGTGCACCATTGCCTACGCAAATGATCACCATCAAACAATTTTCTACTGTTTTTTAATTTGTCCACTGCCTATTGTAGAATGTTCATACTTGTGCCCCTACTTAGATGTAAGGCTTTGAAACAAATGCGGTTTACTGAATTGTTGCAGCGCTGGATTCTGCTGCCCGCGCTCTTATTGGTTGCTTTAATCTTAGCTGCTGATCTGCTGACGCCCGTGCCGCTGTCGCTTTGGGTGTTTTACTTGCTGCCCATTTTTGCCGTGCAATATTGGGGCAAGCCCGGCTATCTCTTTCCCTTTGTCGGCTTTTGCTCACTGCTGACCCTGTTGGGTCTCGCCAACGGTGTTGATCATCCGGACTTGATGATTCTTGCGCTGAACCGTCTGTTCGGGATTGTGGCGATTTGGATCCTCAGCTATTTTCTCTATCGGCAAAAAAAGACTGACGCCGCACTGCGCGTCAGCCTTACCAAACACACGGCTATTTTCGAGACTGCGCCGGTCGGCATTTCAGTGACCGACGAGGCAGGCAATATCATTGAGACCAACTCGCAGGCCGAGTTGATCCTGGGGGTATCCCAGCAAGATCAAAAACAGCGCAGCCATGATGCACCCGTTTGGCTGACGGTGCACCGCGATGGCTCACCGATGCCGCCCTCGGAATATGCCAGCGTACGCGCCCTGCGCGAGCAGCGCCTGATTGAGCCGGTCGAGATTGGCGTATTGAAGCCGGATGGCGCTACGGCCTGGATCAGCGTAACCGCCGCGCCTATACCGCTTGCCGGTTATGGCGTTGTGGCGGCCTATACAGACGTAAGCGAGCGTATGCAAAACGAGCAGGCTCTGGCGCGACTGGCAGCGATTATCGAGTCCAGCGACGACGCCATTGTAAGCTTTGATTCGCAAGGTGTGATCGCTTCGTGGAACCGCAGTGCGCACAACCTTTATGGGTACCCGGCAGACCTGGCCATCGGTCGCCCACTGTCCATGCTTTTTGCGCATGACCGCCAAGCTGAGGTAACAGAGATCCAAACCGTCGCCCAAGCAGGTCGAGTGCTGCGTCACTACGAGACCCAGCAGGTGGATCATAAAGGCAACATCATGGATATGTCGCTGACCATCTCACCTGTCTACGGGCGCGACGGTACAGTCACCGCCACATCGATCATTGCCCGTGACGTTACCCAGCAGAAGGCGTTGGAACGAGCGGTACGCCAGCTTAACAGCCAGTTGGAGCAGCGAGTCCAGGAGCGCACCGCTGAACTGGAAGCTGCGCTGGCGGAACTGCGTTACGCCGATCAGTTGAAGGAGGCTTTTTTGGCCGCCATCAGCCACGAATTGCGTACACCGCTGACGGGTGTGCTGGGGGTGGCCGAAGCACTGGAATTGCAAGTGAGCGGACCGTTAAACAGCCGGCAGTTGGAACAGATACATTTGCTGCGGCGCAGCGCCATGCGCCTCTTGGAAATGATCAACAGCATTTTGCACTATACACACCTGCTCGCGGGGCAGACGCTGCTGCGCCGGCAGGTGTGCAGGCTGGCCGAAATCGGGGTCGGCAGTATGCAAAAGGTGCAGATGCAGGCCGAGCGTAAGCAACTTGCGATGCAGTTTGCCATCGATCCACCCGATCTCACGATTGAGAGTGACAGCGAAGGGATCGCCCAACTGCTCTACAATCTGCTCCACAATGCCGTCAAGTTTACGCCGGACGGGGGTGCGGTGGGCCTGCAGATCGGCAGCAGCGACGGCGGCGCCGCGGTGGAATTAGTCGTGTGGGATACGGGGATTGGCATTGCCGATGATCAGCACGAACAGATTTTTGAGGCATTCACGCAGGCCGATGGCGGTCTCACCCGCCACTATGACGGCATTGGCCTGGGCCTGACCTTTGCGCAGCGCATGGCCGGTCTGCTGGGCGGTGCGTGCACTGTGGAAAGCACGCCCGGCCGCGGCAGCCGCTTTGTCGTAACGCTGCCGGTGCGGGTCAGCCAGACAGAGACAAAGGCGTAGGGGGCGGCAGACCTGCCGCCCCCTGCTCAATCCGTTTATTTGCCGCCGTACTTCGTGTATAACTCCGCTGCATTGCTGCTGTCCACCTGTTCGGTTTCGAGCACAACTGTCTTTGGCGGCGTTTCCCCATCTTCGAGGATGCGTCTGGCCCAGTCAATTGCCTGTGCGCCGCCGGTGGGATAGACGTACGTCACAGTCAACCGTCCATCCATCACCGACTTGATGCCGCCATCCGGCGTAGGCAGCGCATCAATACCGACAAATGCGATCTTGCTCAGATCCAACCCAGCATTCTGCGCCGAGATCACTGCCGCTTCGCCCATGGGGTCGTTGTGGGCGTAGACGACATCCACATTCGGATTGGCCTGGAACATGGCCTGCGACACCGGGATCGCCTTCTCACGCAGCCAATCCGCATTCTGGCTGGCAATGATTGTGGCATCCGGGCTGCCGGCAATACCCTCGCGGAAGCCATCGCCGCGCTCTTTGGCCGGCGTAGCGCCTTCCAGGCCGCGAATTTCAATCACGTTGCAGGGAGACCTGCCTTCGTCCTTGCACCATTGGCCGATAAACTCGCCGGCTTTTTTGCCGATCAACTGGTTGTCCGCGCCGATCCACATGGTGTATTTGTCACCGTTGACTTTGCGGTCAAGCACGATGACGGGAATCCCCTGGTCGTAGGCTTTCGCCACTACATCAGTCAGCGGCGCAGCTTCATTGGGCGAAATAATCAGCAGGTCAATCCCTTGCTGGATGAAGTTTTCTACGTCAGCCACCTGCTTGGCATTGTTTTGCGCGGCGTCGGCGAAGACTACTTCCAGTTCCGAATATTGCGCAGCAGCGGCGGCAATCTGGTCGTTCATCGCCTGGCGCCATGGCTCACCCTTATTGGCTTGTGACATGCCGATGAGGTACTTGTCTTTGGCAGGAGCTGCGCTTTCGGCAGTCGTGGCTTCCGCCTGCTCTGCCGTCGCTTCTGCGGTTGCCTGCTCTACGGTGGCGGCTGCCGTATCTGCCGGTGCTTGCGCCGCCGGGGCGACGGCGCTGCAGCCGCCCAAGAGCAAAGCCACCACTACAATACCGCTCAAAATTCCAAATTTGCCAAACTGTTTCATTTCTCCCTCTTCCTTTCGACCTTACCACTTACCTTACCACTTGAAGACTAAGCTGGTTCATCCTGCCTGCCGGCGAATTCCTGTTGTTTACTGGCAGGAAGCCGACCTATGCGTGTTGACAATCTGGGCAATCAAGCTGCACCACCTCCTTTCGCTTATGCTGCGCCTGCCGCGCGTGCTTTCGTCCGCTCTACCGCTTCTGGCGCTGCACCAACACCGCCCCCACAATCAGCATGCCCTTGAGAATCATTTGATATTCGGAGGCAATGTTGCGCAGCCCAAGGATGTTGTCAAGAATGCTCAAGATGACTGCGCCGACCATCGAGCCAACCACAGTGCCGACGCCGCCCGCCAGACTGGTGCCGCCAATCACAACAGCGGCAATAGCGTTGAGTTCATAGCCGCTGCCGTCGATGTGGCTGCCCTGGTTGACCAGCGCCGCGTGCAGCAGGGCAGCCACACCCGCCAGCAAACCGGAAACCGTAAAGACGATCGTCTTGACTCGGGTGACGTTGACGCCGGAAAGACGGGCCGCCGTCTCATTGCCGCCCACAGCATAGACATGGCGGCCAAAGGCGGTGCGTTTCAGCAAGACAGCGGCGATCAAACCGGCTGCTAAAAAATAAAAGGGTTGCACTGGAATGTTGATTGCGCCCATACTTACTGAGCCGGCAAACAACGCTTTGAAGCTTGGCGGCGCCAGGTCTGGGCCATCGCCAAAAGCCAGCGGAATGGCGTAGCCGCCTGACCATAGCGAAGCTACCCCGCGCGCAATGCTCAACATAGCCAGGGTGACGATAAACGATTGGATGTTAAAACGGGTCGTCACCAGCCCATTGATTACCCCTGCCAGCGCACCCAGGCTGACAACCAGCACTACGGTGGGGATTGTGCCAAAGCCGGAGCGCATCATAAAAGAGGCGGCGCCTACGGCGCAGAGAGCCAAGACCGCACCCACCGACAAGTCAATGCCGCCGATCAAAATCACCAACGTCATGCCGATGGCTATGATGCCGTTCTCCGAGGCAAAGCGCACGATATTGAGCAAGTTGTTGGGGTCAAGAAAGATATTGCGCCCATCCCGCAAGGGGGAGAAGATCGTCGCGAGAATAAGAATTGCGATGAGTCCAAAGTAGCTCTGAAACCGCAGCACAATCGTCCAGAAGCGGCTGCTGCGGTCACTCGGATAGGTAGGTTGCACAGGAGTTGCTTTTTCCATTACGCAGGCTCACTTCTACGTGGTTGTGTCTGATAGCGGGCGGTGGCCGCTTCCATGATGCGCTCTTGCGTTGCTTCCGCGCGCGATAGTTCAGCCGTCAGCTCGCCTTCGCACAACACCAGCACACGGTCACACATGGCCATAATCTCCGGCAGTTCAGACGAAGCCATCAACACGGCCGCTCCTTCCTGCGCCAGGTGGCTGACCAGCGCATAAATTTCCGCTTTGGCCCCCACATCAATCCCGCGCGTAGGTTCATCCAGCAGAAAAATGCGCGGCTGCGTCAGCAAGCACTTGGCCAGCGCCACCTTCTGTTGATTGCCGCCCGAAAGAGTAGCGACATCAGCTGTGCTGCTGGGGGTTTTGATATGCAGTTGCCGGATCGAGCGTTGTACGGCTTCCGCCTCAGCGCGCAAGCGGATAAAGCCCCTGGAGACGAAGCGCTGGAGCGCCGCCAGCGTCATGTTTTCCGCCACCGGCAGCTTGACAATGAGGCTCTGGTTTTTGCGGTCTTCCGTGACAAAGGCCAGGCCGGCGGCAATGGCCGTCTGGGGCGAGACAAATTGTTGTTCATGTCCTGCTACGAGAATGCGCCCGCTCACTCGGCTGCGCGGATAGACGCCAAACAACGTCTCCAGCAGTTCGGTGCGTCCGGCTCCCATTAGGCCGGCTACCCCCACAATTTCGCCGCGGCGCAAGCTGAACGAAATTGCGTGCAGTGAGCGGCTGCCTTGCCGCCGATCGGGAGCCAGGCCAAGCCCTTCCACCCGCAGCACTTCATCCCCCGGCGTCACATTCTCTTTGGGAAAAAGATCAGACAAGGAGCGCCCGACCATCATGCGGATCAGTTCTTGTGGATTTGTCTCGCTGACCAGCCGCGTGCCGATAAATTCGCCATCGCGCAGCACTGTCACGCGATCAGCAATGCGGAATACTTCATCCAACTTATGGGAGATGTAAATCATCGTCACCCCTTGCTGCTTCAGGCCGGCGATGACGGCAAAAAGGCGCTCCACCTCCGCTTCACTCAAGGCCGAAGTGGGTTCGTCCAGGATCAGCAGCCGTGCGTGCAGGGCCAGCGCCTTGGCTACTTCCGCCAGCTGCTGTTCGCCTACCCGCAGCCATTTTACCGGGCGGTCGGGTGGGATTGCCAGACGAAAGCGATTAAGCAGCAGGCTGGTCTCGCGCTGCATGCGCGACACATCCAGCCCACCAAAAGCAGTATGCAGTTCGCTGCCCAAGAAAATGTTTTCAGCGACGGTGAGTTCAGGAATGAGATTGAGTTCCTGATGGATGATGGCAATGCCGCGCAGCTGGGCGTCATGGGGGTTGCGCAGCGCCAGCCGCTCACCTTCAAAAAAGATAGTGCCTTCATAGTCGGGATAGACGCCGCTGAGCAGTTTCATCAGGGTGGATTTGCCGGCGCCGTTTTCACCTACCAGCGCATGCACTTCACCCGTCTGCACCACAAAGGAGACATCACGCAGCGCCTGTACACCCGGAAAGCTCTTGCTGACGGATTGAATCTCAAGCACACTGACGCCTCGTATTCGATGCGATAGAACTGGGCAATAGAGATTGGGGAATGTGGCTGCTTTATCGTAGATGATTTTGGGAAACGTGTCAACAGATTTTGTTGATTGATTTCTCCTCCACAAAGGTGCAAAACGATTCTTGCGCCAAATCAGCGCGAATAAGGTGATCGAGCCAATTTCCTGCTTGACACATCTCCTGTGGTATGCTATTATCGTTATACAAGATGTTGTAGTTCTGAACAAGCTGTGTATGAAAACGCTGCTAGGACTCACACGACTGGCGGTTATTTTTTTGCCCATTTGTTGGAAGCACGACGTTTTGTACCAATCGTATTCGCAGTAGTAGTAACAGTAGTAGAGAACCAAGGAGTTTTCAACAATGGGTAGTCAACGTGTTATCGGCACCGTCAAGTGGTTTAACGATGCCAAGGGTTTTGGATTTTTGGCGCAGGATGGCGGCAAGGACGTGTTCGTCCATCATTCCGCAATCGTCGCTGAAGGCTTCCGCAGCCTGACCGAGGGTGACAAGGTCGAATTCTCGATCGAGCAAGGCCCCAAAGGCCCGTCAGCCGTCAACGTGCGTCGCGTCTAACCGGATCGACAACACAGGGCTTGCCCTGTAGCCGTAGACAACAAGACAGGAGTTGGCAGTTCAGCCGACTCCTGTCTTTTTATGCTTCGACCTGGTTATTCTTCCGGCGGTCGCCGCAGATTCTTGCGCTCGCTGCGCCTGTTTTTAGCCGCCAGCCGTCTCTGGCGCGACCCATAGGTGGGCCGTGTCGCCCGCCGCACGCTGCGCTCGACAGTGACGCTTTGCAGGATCTGTTCCAGCTTGCGCAGCGCCTCTTCGCGATTTTGCTCCTGGCTGCGATGCTGCTGTGCCTTGAGCACAAGCACCCCGTCGCTCGTAATCCGCCGGTCCGCACGCTGCAGCAGCCGTTCCTTATAGATGTCGGGCAGCGACGAAGCGCGGATGTCGAAACGCAGCTGCACCGCAGTCGACACCTTATTGACATTCTGCCCGCCTGCTCCCTGGCTGCGTACAGCATCGATCTGCACCTCCTCCAGCGGGAGCGTGAGGTCAGGCGTAACTTGAATCACCAACGACTGCTTTCTAACCTACTGTTGTTGATTGCCCCGTCTGCCGGCTGTGCTCCTACTGCGGCAGCTTGTACCGCCCGCCGCTCAGCACAGCGTGCTGCTGCTGCAGCTCTTTGATTTGGCTGATCGTCTCCTGCGTCGCGTCTTTCAGATCCTGCTTCACCGCAGCCGTATCATTGGCTACGGCCAGCTGCGACCAGTACGTATTGTAGATCACCCCCAGCCAGGTGATGAATTGCAGGTTTTCTTCCAGTGCCTGCAGCGGGCGCGCAATAAAAAAGGTCAGCAGGGTTGCGACACCCAATCCACCGGAGATGACGGCAAACATGGCTTCGCCGCGCCCAATCGCCAGCCACACCCCCAGCAGAAACAAACCGACCCCCACAAACACCAGCGCAACATAGAGAGCGACGGTCAACCAGTAGGGGATCAAAAAGGCGTTCAGAACGCGGCGAAACATGGTGTTGTTGTTTTCAAAGCCTTGGCTGATGTGCATACGCCAGGCCTTGTACAAATCCGGATCCACTTGTGCAAGCGGCTTGCCGCCGGCGCCGGTGGGCGGGATCGGCGCCGGCAGTGCAGCAGGATTCTGATCTTGCAGTGCGGTAATGCTCATGTGAAGCCTCCTAAATGGTGCAACCGACGCACCGGCGCAGCGCCGGCCGGCGTACAAACTTCCATGCAACCCAAATACAGGCATATCGGGTTGCCTGACAGTATAAGCGGGAACGGCGCACAATTCAATGGTGGTTCAACACAGCCGAGCTGTGCCGCAACACACAGACGGCATCGCTAGCGCTCCAGTTGTGCTGCTGCCGTGGGCTGTGGCCACCTCCATGTGGGGCCGCCGGCTGGGTGCAAAAATGTACGCTTATTCGTAAGCCAGACTTTCGCGCACGCTGACACGGCTGGCGGAACGGGCGGGCAATCCACTGGCGCCGATTGCCAATACCGTAATAATGGCCAGCCAGATCAGTGGCCCCTGCGGCGTGTATTGGTAGACCAATTGGCTGCCCAGCGCGCTGCTGAGGCCGTTCACCATTAGCTGGCCGGCGGGAATGCTGAGCGGCCAGGCGATCAGCCAGCTCAGCCAGCCCAGGATCAGTCCCTCGCCGATAAACTGGCCGCCAATGGCAAACGAGGAGGCGCCGATGGCGCGCAATACGCCGATCTCGCGCCGCCGTTCCAGTACGTTGAGTGAGAGCACGCCACTGAGCGCCAGGCTGCCAACTACGCCGATGAGCACGGCCATCGTCGCCAGCAGTGTGATAACGACGGCGAACTGCGTCATAATGCCGTCAATAATGGCGGAAGCTGTATCGTTGCCGAAGATGGAGGCCGCCGCCAGCCGCACGCGGTTGTCGCTGTAGACGGTGCGTAACTGCTGCGCCAACGCGCTGACACTCTCGCTCTCGTGGTTTTCCGTTTGAATCCAAATGGTGCCGGCACGATTGCGCTGGTGCTGGGCCAGCCCCAGTGCATCCCGCGGCACATGGGCAGAGCGCGTGATAATGGGGTCGAACAGCAGGCCGGCCACCACCCAATCAGACTCTTTGTCGCCGCCGACTTTTAGCGTTACACGGTCTCCAATCCCCACACCGGCATCAGTTGCCAACTTCTGATTGAGTACGATACTGTTGCCGTCGCCTGGCTGCAGCCAGCGCCCGGCCACCATCTGCGGGCCGTATAGCGCCGTGGGGAGCGGGACACCAAACAGCGTCACGCGCTCATCCGCCTTGGATTCCGGCTGCCCCGCGCGGCGCAGTGTGGCGTTCTCAAGATCCCACACTTCAACCGCCTTGACGCCCGGCTGCGCCAGCGCCAATGTCTCCAGCTTCTCAATCCGTTCGGGCCGCTCTGTGCTGAAGTTGATGTCAAAGCGCAGGATGGAGAACAACAGATCGCCATAGGTGTAGTTGGCGGCGTCGCGTGTGGCCATCACCGTCATAAAGATTAAGCCGCTCAAGACCAAAGTGATCTGCGTGAAAACGACTCGCTGCTTGTGGCGAAAGGTGTTGCTGATCGTCAGCGCCAGCAGTTCGGGCAAGTAGCGCATCTTGGCCATCAGGCGGTCGAGCAGCGTCGGCTCGGCGCGCAGCCCATAGTTGCTGATTGCCTCGCGCACGGTGATGCGCGCCCCCGACCAAAGCGGGCCGACACACGCGACCAGCGGAGCCAGCAGCGCAATTACCACCTGTGCCTGGATGGCCAGCGGCGAAAGTTCAAAGGCACCCTCGGCGTTAAAAGAAGACATCAAATAATCGCCTAAAGCGCGGGCGGCGAGTGCGCTCAAGGGCAGTGCGATTAAAAGCGCCAGAATACCATAGGTGAAGATAAGGGTTAGATAAACCACAAAGATCGTGCGTGTGCTTGCACCGATGGCCTTCAGAATCCCGATCTGGTTGATCTGGCTGTTGATGAGCGCTGTAACCGTGTTGTAAACCAAGAACAGCCCCAATACCAGGGCAATGGCGGCCATCAACACCATGATAAAAAACAATCCATCCAGCGGATCTTGGAAAAAGTGTTTGGCCGGATTGGCAACACGACCCCCACCTACTGTGAGCGTAGCGCCGCCTGATTCAATGTTCTGTTTCTCCAGCTTGTCTTGCATCTCGTCGGCGATGGCGTTGGCCTGCGCTGCGTCAAAGGGGCCAGCGGCGGCAAAGATGCGGTTAAAGCGCTCGTCGCCGGTGAGGTTGCCGAATTCTCCGCGGGTGGTGTAGAACTGGGCGCTGCCGCCAAAGCTGGGTGGCTGGACGATCTGGTCGTAGATGACGCTGCCGATGCTGACGGTGCTTTCGCGGTCGGCAACACGGATGTAGACCGTTGTTCCGAGCTGAATTCCATAGGCAGTGTCGCCGCCTTGCCCAATGCCGAACGATTTTTTGTGTGGCCATTCGCCGCTCAGCAGATCATAAGTGGCCAGATTTTGCTGCGTATAGTCATCGCGTGCCGATAAATTGGCCGGCTGCCACGCGTCGTCGGGCGCAAGCCGCCATTCAATCGGCTGCTGCAGCAGCCCCTCTATGGTGGTGACGCCGTCGACCTGGCCCAACGCAATAAGCGCATCGTCGTCGATGCCCGGCTGTGTCCATAAATAGATGGTGGCCGGCGAGGAGGACTGCCACACGCTTTCCATGCCGCTGATCAGAAACTGGCGCGTGCCGATGATCATGCCGATGGCAAAGGTGCCTACAGCGATAATCAGCACGATTTGGAGCGTGCGTCCCTTATGCTCCCATAAATCATGCCAGACTTTGTCCCACAGTACGCCCATTACGGCTCCCTATCCTGTTGTTCCACTGTCTGACCTGCTGCCTGGTCCGCTGTCTGATCTGCCACGATTTCGCCGTCAGCAATCTCGATCTTGCGCGGCACCGTCTGCGCCAGTTCCTTATCGTGTGTAACGACGACCATGGTTTTGCCATCCGCCACAAAGCGGGAGAAGAGGGCAAAAATACGATGCGCCGTTTCTTGGTCTAGGTTGCCTGTCGGTTCATCCGCCACAATGAGGGGCGGATCGTTGGCGAGGGCGCGCACAATAGCGGCACGCTGTTGCTGTCCGCCGCTGACCATGCCCGGCAGTTTGTGCGCCTGGTCAGCCAACCCCACCATCTCCAGCAAATCTAAGGCGCGGCTGCGTCTTTCACGAGGCGAGTATTTGCGCGCCAGATCCATCGGCAGAATCACGTTTTTGAGCAGGGTCAGCGCCGGCAGCAGTTGAAAGAATTGAAAGATAATGCCGACATACTGGCCGCGCCAGCGCGCCAACTTATTTTCGCTCAGCTTGTGCACGGGCTGTCCCAGCACCATTACCTGCCCCGCACTGGGCCGGTCGATGCCGGTGATCATGTTGAGCAGCGTCGATTTACCGCTGCCTGATGGGCCGATAATGGCAGCAAACTCGCCGCTGTTCACCTGCAAGGAAACCTGCTTGAGTATCTCAATTTCGCTGCCGCCGACCGAGTACCGCTTGATGACATTACTTAAATCAATAATTGGATTTGAAACGGTTGGCGGCTGCATACAGAGCTTTCGTCAATAATTAGGTAGTGCACTTAACTGCGGTCACAGTATAGCATACGTATTTGGGCTGCTGCGGTTGCGTGCTTTCCCATGCTTGCCTTGTTGGCACCCTTACGGTACAATAAGCACACAATCAGCGCGCAAATCTTCCATCGCCAGCGAGGAGAAGCATCGTGTGCCAGCCGCCATCGAACTCGTCATTGCACCAACCGCCGCGTAAGCCACTGCTGCCACTGCTTGCCTGCCGCCTTTGCCGCGCGGCTCTCCTTTGCCTGCTGCTCCTGCTGCCCGCAGGAATGGCGGCGCAGGCGCAGACAGGGGAGACGCTTACGCCTTCCCCATTAACGGTTGCCGCTGACAGTGGCCAGGTTGTGACGCGCACTCTCATGCTGCGGCTGCCTGCCACTGCCGCCGATCTGCGCTTTGTCAGCCAAGACCTGGCAAACCTGGCTGGTGACGCCGTTCTACCCGCCTCGGCAGTCCAGGCGCAACTGCCTTCCTTACCCCCGCCGTCCGCTGCCGCAAGCAGTGCAGCCATGCCGCTTGTCGCACCCATGACGGTCACACTTGATCTGGCGCGCAGCCCCGCCGGCAATTTCAACGGGCAGGCGCTGCTGCTGTACACGGCTGTGCCGGCGCAAGGCAATGTAGCGCAGCAGTACGAACTGCCCCTGGCGCTCAATGTAGTGGTCAAGCAGCCGTGGCCGTGGCCTTTTGCCGTCCTTTTGGCCGGTGTGCTGCTGGGGCTGGGGCTTACTTTTTATCGCGACCGCCTGCGCCCGCGCGACCAACTGCTGGTGCGGCTGGGCGAGGTGGAAAACCGAATTGCTGCCGACAAAGAACTGGCGGGGGCCGGCCGCGATTTCCTCGCTGCCGCTGAAGATGCCGCCAATGGTGCGCTGACCGCCTTGCGCGACGGCAACAGCAGCCAGGCGCAGCAGTATACAGCCCAGGCCGAACAAATTGTCGACCTGTGGCAGCGCCAACGCAGCAACTGGTTGATGGCTCTCGAAAAGCGTGATCAACTGGCGCAGCAACTGCCAGCGCGGCGCGATTCGCTGTTTCTGGCCGCCGTACAAAATGCGCTGGCCGCTGTGCCGCAGGCAGAAATCAGTGCTTTTCTTAGCAAAGAAAGTCATCAGGCCAATTGGAAGAGCTATGTGGACTCTTTGCTTGTCCGGCTCGAAACGCTGCGCCTGTACGCTGCCGACTATGTCGCGCTGGAGCGTTCCCTGCGCCGCGCTGCCGTTCTTGTGAGCGCGGCGGCGCTTGCTCCCCAGCAGCAGGCGGCGGCCAATCGGACATTGGAAGAGGTAAAGGCGGAACTGAACAACTTCAACCCTGTTGCAGAGCCGGCCGCCTATTCCGCCGCGCGCGATGCGCTGCAAGCGCGTGTCCAGGCTGTTGTCGCCGGCTTGCCTGCCGAATCCACCGAATCCGCCAAGGGCGCACTGGCCGCCCCTGCGGCAGCGGCAGAGGGTGATTTGGGCAGCCTTTTTGTCTCGCTGATTGGCGCCTCGCTCCCTAGCTTGGAAAGCTTGCAGGGCAACCGCCGGGCGCGTATCCGGCTGCTGATTTTCATCGCCATCAGTTGGACAGTGGCGCTTGCCTTGTTGGCCGGAACCGGTTTTAATGAGCTGTATGTGCAGAAGGCCACCTTCGGCGCCACTCCCTGGGCTGACTATCTGGCACTGCTGGCATGGGGCTTTGGCGCTGAAGCCACCCGTGCTGCCATTACCAGCATGGTGAGCGGCTGGGGTATTCCCACCGGCAGCGAGTTGGCCATCTAAGCGACATGAGCGATGATCTGAGGTTCTTTGTGTCCACTCCCACCAAACGTTTCCAGCCGGCGGCAAACGCCTTTGAAGTAGGGGTCTTTTCGTTTGTCGAGCTCACGCCCGATCCAATCAGTGGGGAGATAGTCAGTCCAGCCCAACGTCTGCACAATCTGCTGGAGACGATTGAACTTGCCGACCAGGTGGGGCTGGATGTATTCGGCGTGGGCGAGCATCATCGCGCCGATTTCGTTTCGTCGGCGCCGGCGGTGATTCTCGGCGCAGCGGCTGCGCGCACGCGCTCGATCCGGCTCACGACTGCCGTCACTGTGCTCAGTTCCGACGACCCCGTGCGAGTGTTCCAGGACTTCGCCACGCTCGATCTGCTTTCCGGCGGGCGAGCCGAGATTATGGCGGGACGCGGTTCGTTTATCGAGTCATTCCCCCTGTTTGGCTATGATCTGCAAGATTATGACCAGCTTTTCAGTGAGAAGCTGGAGCTGCTGCTCAAGCTGCGCGAAAGCGAAAAGGTTTCCTGGTCCGGTGATCATCGTCCGCCGCTGCGCGAGCTAGGCGTCTACCCGCGCCCGCTGCAGCAGCCTCTGCCGGTCTGGATTGCGGTTGGCGGCACGCCGGAATCGGTCGTGCGTGCGGGGCGGCTGGGGCTGCCGCTGGCGCTGGCGATTATCGGCGGAATGCCCGAACGTTTTGCGCCACTGGTGCAGTTGTACCGGCAGGCGGCGCGTGAGGCCGGGCACGATCCGGCACAACTGCCGGTGAGCATCAACTCTCATGGCTTTATCGCCGCCACGACTCAGCAGGCGGTCGATGATTACTACCCTTCCGCCACCATTATGATGAACAAGATTGGCCGTGAGCGCGGCTGGGCGCCGGCCACACGCCAACAGATGGAGGCATCGCGCACCTTGCGCGGCGCGGATTTTGTGGGCGATCCGGCGGCCATCGTTGAGAAAATTCTCTTCCAGCATGAACTGTTTGGCCATCAGCGCTGCCTGCTGCAGTTAGGCGTAGGCACGATGGAACACGCCAAAGTCATGCAGGCAATCGAACTGCTGGGCACACAGGTGGCGCCGTTAGTGCGCCAGGAGATTGCTCAGCGCGCCGGCGCAAGCAGAGAAACGGAGCTTTGATCATGCCGCAACTGCATCTGGACACCGACATCGGCGGCGATATCGACGATTTAGCCGCCCTGGCTATGCTGCTCAACTGGCCGGATTTGGATCTGCTCGCCATAACCACTAATTCTGACGATGAGGGGCGGCGCGCCGGCTATGCGCGCTATGCCTTGGCATTGGCGGGGCAGGAAGAAATTCCTGTCGCGGCCGGCGCCGATGTCTCCGGCGGCTATTACCGCGTGCAGCCCGGTTTTCCGCTGGAATCTGCCTACTGGCCTGAGCCGGTCTCCCCTGCGCCCGGCCCGCTTGACGCAGCCCTCGATCTTTTGGAACATAGTATCGAACAAGGGGCGCTGATCCTGGCGATCGGCGCCTACACCAATCTGGCTCTGCTGGAGAGACGCTCGCCGGGAATCTTACGCAAGGCCCGGCTGTTTCTAATGGGCGGCTATCTCTATCCACCGCGCGCCGGCTACCCGCGCTGGGGCTATGATATGGACTGGAATATCCAGGTAGATGTGACCTCTGCGCACGCTGTCTTGCAGCACTCGCTCCCCACATTGATCCCGCTGTCCGTTACAGTGGAGACGGCGCTGCGGCGGGCCTACCTGCCTGCGCTAAAGGCGGCGGGGCCGCTGGCGCAGTTGATCGCCTGCCAAGCGGAAGCGTTTGCACTTGATGAAAAGAACGAGGAAGTGCACGGCAAGAGCTGCGCCGGCCTGCCGGATGACATCATCAACTTCCAGCACGATCCGCTCGCCTGCGCGATTGCGTTGGGTTGGCGTGAAGGCGTCACCATTGAGACAGTGCCGGTTACGACGACCGTTGAAGACGGCTGGCTGCGCCAGCGTGTCGACGCTGCCGGAGTGCTGACGCAGGTTGTCACGCATGTAAACGGCGCTGCCTTTAGCGAATTCTGGCTCAGCCGCGTGATTGAGGCTTGATACGCTGCGAGGAAGGCACGCGGTTGCCTTCCTCGCAGCGCTGCTGCCTGTGTGCTACCTCCGGTTCACCAGCGGCAGGAAGATATTGCTGCCGGCGCTGCCGCCTATCTCGATCATGTCAACTGCCGGCTCCGACACGTAGCCCCCTGCGTTGCGGAAGCGTATATAGACGACTCCCATGCCGGCAGTGGGTGATAGCGTCCAAGCTTTGGTTGTGCTGTAGGGTTCCCAGCCTTGTGTGTCGCTGAATTCGGTTATGCTGTTGCGCACCTGCATTTCGACCGTTTCTGTGGTGGCGCTAATCTTCAGCATCACATTGGGTGTATCCGTCTTCGCTGCGCCATTGTTGATGCTCACCACCCCTTCCGGCTCGACCGCATTGGAGTCAAGCTTCACGTTGGCCGGCCCCAGCACGCAGCTCGCATGGCCCTCGGCGTCGTTGGCCCAAATCCAGTAGTGATAGGTGGTTCCCTCACTGACTGCGGTGTCGGAATAGATGCCGGTCGCCGGCAGTTGGTCACTCACGAATTCACGGCTTCCACCTTCCACCTGGCGCCACAGCGAGAAACTGCTGTGGTCTGGAACCACCTCATAGGTGAGGATGACGGCCCCTGTGTAGAGCGGTTCATCTTGTCCCTGCAGTGTAGAGCTTGCCTTGAAATAGCGCGGGCAGGGTGTCTGGTCATCGGCAGGGTTGAGCGGGTCGCCGCCGCTGGTCCACTCCGACCCATCATTCTGGCCGCCTTGATCCGTGTCGCTCGACAGCGGGTCAGTTCCATAGTTGAACTCATCCTGGTTGCTCAGCCCATCATAGTCGGGGTCGCCAGAGCGCTGGTCGGGAATCGAGTTGTTCGGATCCAGCCCGGTTTCCCGCTCCCACCAATCTACAAGCTGATCCCCGTCCTTATCCACACGCCCGCGATTGGGGTCATTGGGATCGTTCCAGTCGATGGGCCGATTCGGGTCATAGTTGGGGAAATTGGGGTCAAAGTCCAGGTAGCGGGATTGGAGCATGTTGAACCCTAACCGGACGCGGCGGACAAACGGCTTGCCGTCAGAGCCTGTGCCTGTGGCGGTGACGACGACGTCATACCCGCCATGTCCTTGCGTCCAGTAGAAGATGCCGCCGTAAAAGCCGTCAGCAGCGCCGCCGTCGCCATGTTTGCCGTCATCGTAGAGCGTCACACTGTAGGTGCCGAGGGGCGCCGAAATAAAGGCGTTCACGCTGGCGCCGGCGAGCGGTTTGGCGTCGGAGAGACTGGCGTAGATCGGCATGGCTTTGCCGACCAGCCGTTGATTCACCGGCAGCCCCAGAAAGGCATTTAGCGTCAGCTTGCTGGCGACTGAAGCCTCTACCAGCATCTCCTTGGGCAGCGCCAGACCGGCAGCAGACAGCCCATTGGCGGCCAGACCATTGGCGTAATCCAGCACAACGGCCCATTCGCCGGGATCGGGGGCCGCAATCCGATAGACGCGGTGCAGGCTGTCCTGTTCCGCGGGCGTGGGGAGGAACAACTCTCCGCTCGGCTTGCGCAAGAAAATATCCTGCGGCAGATCGCCGCTGTCCCATTTGACCACGAAAACGGCTTCATTGGCCGCGCCATCTACTTGGAACTTGAACTCCTTGGGGATGGCGTCGTAGTCGTACTGCCATGACTGCGCACCGATCTGCTGCTGACCCGCAATAAATTCACTGCCGGAGCGGTAGATTTCGGCCAGGTCGTTGGAAAGGGCTGCGGCGTTGATGGCGTCTGCGCCTGCCGCCGCCAGATTCGTGGGCACTGCGGCGACATAGTAGACGCCGCCGGTGGCGTTGGCCAGGTTTTCCATGCGCGCGCGGTCGGCGTCTGGGCCGAGGGCAACCGCAATCACTTTGGGCACTTTCTGGGCGGGGTTGGCCCCAGCACGCGCATTGTAGTTGTTCAGAAAGTCGGCAATGCGGATGTCGCGGTTCTCAATGCCGTCGCTGAGCAGCATAATCGACCACGGGCGCGCCGAGCCGTCAAGATCGATGAGATTCTGCATTGCAATCTGCGCCCCGTCACCGATGCTGGTGTCGCCGCCGCCTGCCAGGCCGTTGATGGCGCTCAGTGCGCTGTTGCGCTGGGTGTCGAAAGCGCCCAGCGGCAGATTTACGGTGGCGTCTTCATTAAAGCTGGCCATCCCGATGAGGTCATTGCTGCGCCACGAATCGATGTAGAGGCGCGCTGCATCCTTGGCGGCCTGCAGTTTGCCGAAATCATTCATGCTGCCGGAACGGTCAATCACTACCACGGTGGACGCGTCGGCTCGCTCGGCGTACCGCACGGCTTGGGATTCGCTGTCGCTCAATCCTGCATAGCTGACGTTCAGGTCATAGGCGTTGGCGGCGGCTTGTACGGGCGCGCGCACCAGCAGCCAATACTGCCCCTGGATGTAGGCGGCGCTGATGCGGTCGGCAGGCTGCACGGCCACACCACCCACACTGATGGCAAAGTTGTTGGGGTCGATGCCGCCAATGGGGTTGCCGCCAGGCCCAGCAAAGGCATCCAGCTTGATCAGAAACTTGTCCGGCGCGCTGGGGCTTCCCACAAATGCACGCCGCGCCCACAGCGGGTCGACGATGTTGAGGCTCATCGCGGCATTGACGGAGTAGCGGAAATTGGCCTGCTCGTTCAGCCCAACCACGACCAGCACAACCCGATCATAGCCGTTGTTGGCGAAGCTGAGGCTGAAATCGCGCCCGATGCTGCGTTCTTCGCGCACGATATCATTGTTGTCGATTACAAGCAGGCTGTAGGCCACCCGCCGATTCAGCTCCTGGCGCACCTCGATATTGATGAGAGGCACTGCGGCGGAAGGGGTGAACTCATAATAGCGGGCTGCCCAGGCGTTGACGCCGGTGAGCGTCGGGATGACGGGGCTGCCGGGCGTGACATTGAATGAACCGGAAAGAGTCGGCGCCGGGTAATCGGGTGCACCGGCCTGCATCTCGTCGAAATAATGATACTTGGCCGGCACATTGGGGCCGCTCAGTTCTTTGGCGTAGTTGGCTACGGCAAAGTCGATCCAAATGCTTTCAAAGCTCTGGCCGGCGGCACGGGCGCGAATTACATTGTCCATGCGCGTAAAGTCGGTCGGCGCCGGGTCATCCCAAAACGCTTTGACGGAATCCACCCCACGCTGCACGGGATCGTTGTTGCTGCTGGTGCGCTCGGAGAAGTATTGCCACCAGAGTGACCCCAGGTAGCAGTGGTCCGTCAGGCTGGTGGCGTATCCTCCCCCCAAATAACCTTGGATGCGCCCCATGTAGTCGTTGGCGTTGTCATTATCCAGAGGTAAATTGATGTGGTCTGTCATGTGCGACGCGCCGCCTTCGATGGCCCAGCAGCCGAAAGCGGGCGACCAGCGCGAGGCATGCCACATTTCGTGATAGACAACAGACTCCAGATCGCGCGGGTCGGCGCCAAAGCTGAGCGAGGCGACGACGTGGGGGGCATCGACTTGGAATTCGTCTGCGGTGCAGCACCAGCCCAGCAGGCCGGGCCGCATGTCGAAGATGTGCACCTTGATATCGCTGCGCGCTTGCGGATCGGGGAAGCCGTAGAAGCGATAGAGCCGCCAGACATCGACCGTGCGGTCGGCGACAAAATCGGCCAGGGCATCGGCGCTGCGCTCATTGCCGTTGGCGGGGTTGCCGTCGGCGTCCACAGCGGTCAGCCGGTCCGCCGCACTCCCATTGGTGGTCGTGAAATAGACGACCACCTTCTTTTCCTGTCCGTTGTTGTTGAAGGTGCGCTTGACGCAGCGCTCCAGCACAACCGACCCCGCGCTGCGCTGCGGCTCGCCGCAGGATGAGTTTTGTGCCAGCGCACTATTGGGTTGGCACAGCAAAAAGAAGACAGCCAGCAGCAGTGATGTAGTTGGGATCCAGATGCGCGGCGCGCTGACGCGCCGGAAGAGCGACGGAACACTCATACAGTCTCCTTCACTTTAGAGTCACAAAAAAACAGAGGCCGCATGTACGCACACAAGCGGCCAACAGACACGAAATGCGACGTTGAACTTGAATTGTTTGGCGGGATGCAGCAGTTTAGCACTCATTAAGTGCTATATCAATGGGGAAACAATCTGCAAACTGTGTGTTTGCCCTCCAAAAAAGTGAATTTCTTCCAGAAGCTCAGCTTTTAAGAGGTTTCAGGCGCGCCGGCTACTTTTTCTCGGTGCTTGTAGTAGCGTGAAAGGACGATACTGACGACAAACATCACTGCCGAAATGGCCAGAGGCCGCCAGTCCAGACTTGGCAGGTCGCCGGTCAAAAACATGTTGCGGATTTCGTCCGTGGAGAGCGAGGCGCCCAGCAGCACAAAGGCAATGGTGCCGGGAATGGAGCCGAGCGCCGTCGCCAGCAGAAATGGCCAGTAGCTGATGCGCAGAAAGCCCGCCAGGTAGTTCACTAAGTCATAGGGCAGGAAGATAAAGCGCATGATCAGCACGGTTTCAAAGCTGTTCTCGCGCATCCGCCGCGCATAGCGCTGCACAAAGCCATCCGACGTCTCACTTTCCAGCACGCCTTGACCAAAATAGCGGCCTACAAAAAAGGCGACGGTGGCCGACAGATTGGCGCCGATGACTGTGTAGAACACACCCCACAGCGGCCCAAACAGGAAACCACCGGCCAGGGTCAGCAGCACCGAAGAGAACAGCGTCAGCGGACGGATCATATAGATGACGATGTAGGCCAGCGGCGCCAGCGGGTTGTCGCTCACCCACGCCATACCGGCCAGGAACAACTCGGAGATGCCGAGGTCATTGGCGCGCATAAAAATGAGCAGCCCGCCGATCAGGAAGAGCCAGATCGCAGCCGCAATGATTTTCTGCCAATGTCTGGCCCACCATGTTTGCCTGTTCATGTCGCTTCTCCTGCTGATCAAGATTGTCTGTGTCATGCTGTCTGCTTTCCTCTTGACGGACAGCATGAAGCATGTGCTCGCTGCTGTCCGTGGTGAACATTACCGCAATTGACGCGGCAATGTTGTATAGTTTCATCTGCTGCTCGCGAGGCCGAGCCAATGCTGCGGCTGAGTTGTGGGGGGCAACGACGCCAGCAGCATAAATGGTGACACCCGATTGTGCAATCGGGCTGTTTGATCTCCAAATGAGAGGTTTCTATGCAGGATCAGCTAAAAAAATATGACGTAGCCATCATCGGCAGCGGCATTGGCGGTTCCACATTGGCTACAGTTCTGGCGCGCCAGGGGTTGCGCGTGCTTGTATTTGAGGCAGGCGCACATCCGCGTTTTACCATCGGCGAATCCATGATTCTGGAAACATCCGAAGTGATGCGGGCGATGGCGGAATTTTATGATGTGCCGGAGATGGCCTATTACAGTTCCGAAAATTATTACAATTTTATCGGCACCCAGCATGGCGTCAAACGCCATTTCAGCTTTTTATACCACCGCAGCGGACAAAAACAGGACACACGCGAGAGCCTCCAGGCGGTGATCCCCAAGCTGCCGTATGGGCATGAAATCCATATCTATCGTCAGGATTCGGATGCCCTGCTCACGGCGCTTGCCATTTCCTATGGGGCTACTGTTCTACAAAACACGCTGGTCAAAGATGTCGCCATTGAAGCGGACGGCGTGACGGTGATCACCGACAAAGATGCGCGCTACCAGGCCGAGTATCTTGTTGATGCCAGCGGTATGCGTTCGCTGCTCGCCAACAAGTTGGGCTGGCGTCACCGCGATCTCAAGACCCACACGCGCACAATTTTTACGCATATGATCGATGTGCCGTGCTACAACGAGACAGGCGCCAGCCGCAGCGAGTTTGGCCATCCTTTTCGCTTGTCGGAAGGTACGCTGCACCATGTTTTTCGAGGTGGCTGGCTGTGGGTGATCCCGTTTAATAACCATGCGCGCGCCACCAATCCCCTATGCAGCGTCGGCTTACAACTGGACCCACGCATTTATCCGCCGCAGCCTGATCTCACCCCGCAAGAAGAGTTTGACCGTATCGTTTACCAATTCCCGGCAATTGCGCAGCAACTGCAGGGTGCGCGTGCCACGCGCGCCTGGGTGCGCAGCGACCGCCTGCAGTATTCCGCGCAGCATGTGGTCGGCGATCGTTTTGCGCTTCTGGCGCACGCCGTTGGCTTTATCGACCCGCTTTATTCCAAAGGGCTGTATGCGACCCACATGAGCATTATGCTGGCGGCTGACTTGATCTTGAAGGCGCACAAGAGCGGGGATTATTCGGCGGCGGCCTTTGCGCCGCTGGAGACGCTTACACTGCGCTATATGCACATGCATGACCAGTTGGTGGCGGGTTCGTTGAAATCGTGGAGCCATTACAAACTGTGGCAGGTCTATTCCGTGCTCTGGCTGCTGGGGGCCTACCTGGAGTATCTCAAGCTGACTGTCACGCGTTTGCGCGCTGAGAACCGGGAAGAGTACCTGGCCCAGTTGAGCGATTTGCAGCTTGCCGGCGGCGGTTTTCCCGACTTTTTCGTGATTCAGAAAAAAGTTGATGCCCTGATCGACCAGGTAAATCCGGATGATGAGGCAGATGTGGAGCGCACGGTTGCAGAAATCCGCACGCTGTTTGATTCGTTCAAATGGCTATCGTCTGCTTTCCGCGATCTGCTGGAAGGCAAGAACCATTTGCCCAACAACAAGCTGCGCCTCAATTTGCTCAATCAAGAGGCCGGCTTTTTTGGCGATGGAGCGTACCGCCGGCATTTTTTCGGTGATACCTCAACAATGGACTTGCTCAAAAAAGCCGTGCGCGAACAGGCGCGCTATTCAGTGGTCGCATTGAACTTGCAGCGCCGCAGCCACGCGCATCTTGCGACGCAGGAGCCTAGCCACCCATCTATGGCCCCGGCAAAAACCTTCACCCTGCCTTAGCCGATTTTTTTAGCCAAGGCTTTTCTACAGGATGATCTAGAGCTATACAGGAGAAAACCACCATGCCGAGCAGCCCTGCTGCACTCACGATTCCAGCTGCTCCGCCAGTGCAGCGCCCGTCTGCCGGTGTGCCGCCGGTCACAATCCACCCGCTGGACGAGCACAATCAAGCCTTGCTGGCCAATGTGCACCCGGCGCGCTGGCAAAATCCTACTGCTGCCGGGCGCTACAATCTGGTCGTCATCGGCGCAGGTACGGCTGGACTGGTTGCCGCTTTGGGCGCAGCCGGGCTAGGGGGGAAGGTGGCGCTGATCGAGCGGGCTTTGGTGGGCGGCGACTGCTTGAACTGGGGCTGCGTGCCGTCCAAAAGCATTATCCGCTCGGCGCGTACCATTGCCGAACTGCGGCGGGCTGCGGAACTGGGTGTCCATGTCCCTGCCGGCACCCAGGTTGATTTTGGCGCCATCATGGCGCGTATGCGCGCCCTGCGCGCGGAGATCAGCCACGACGACTCGGTGCAGCGTCTCGCCAGAGAGGGCGTCGAGCTGTTTTTAAGCGAGGCTCGTTTTACCGGCGCAGATACACTTGAACTTTTTGATGGTGAGCAGCGGCAGACGCTGCACTTTGCCAAAGCGCTGATCGCCAGCGGCGGGCGGGCGCGGCCTCTCTCCATACCAGGTATCAGCGAGGCTGGATATTTAACCAATGAAACGCTTTTTGAACTGACGGAACTGCCACGCCGTCTAGCCATAGTTGGCGGCGGGCCGATTGGGGCGGAGATGGCCCAAGCCTTTGCGCGCTTTGGAGCGCAGGTGACTATGTTTATCAAAGACGACCACTTCCTGCCGCGCGAAGATCGTGATGCGGCCGCTATTGTGCAGGAGGTGTTCGAGCGCGAAGGCATCCGACTGCTGCAGGGCGCCGGCCTGGAGAAGGTCACGCTCGATGGGGGCGCCAAAGTGCTGCATTACACGCAAAATGGCCAGGCCGCCCAGTTGGCAGTCGATGCGATTCTGGTTTCCATTGGCCGCATTCCCAACATCGAGGGTCTCAACCTGGAGGCAGCCGGTATTGCCTACAGCGAGCAGGGCGTCGAAGTGGACGACACGCTGCGCACAACGAACGAGCGTGTGTATGCGGCGGGTGATGTGGCAGTCAAGTATCAGTTCACCCATGTAGCGGACGCCACCGCCCGCATGGTGGTGCAGAATGCCTTGTTTCCTGGCCCCAAGAAAAAAATCAGTGATTTGGTGGTGCCTTGGACTACTTTTACGGAGCCGGAAGTGGCGCATGTCGGCCTCTATGCCCACGAAGCCGAAGCCGCCGGCATCCGCATCCAGACCTTTTTTCAGCCGCTTGCCGAGGTGGATCGCAGCCGCACCGACGGTGAGACTACGGGCTTTGTCAAGGTGCATGTCAAACAGGGCACCGACCAGATCGTGGGCGCCACGATTGTGGCCTCTCCCGCGGGTGAGATGATCAACGAGATCACGCTGGCCATGGTGGGAGGGTTGGGCCTCAAAACAATTTCCACGGTCATTCACCCTTACCCCGTGCAGGCGGAGGCCATTCGCAAAGTCGCCAACGCGTACAACCGCACCCGTCTGACCCCGCTGTTTCAGCGGCTGTCAAGCTTATGGATGCGCTGGGCACGGCGCGGCTAGCACAAATTGTAACCTTGGACGCATGAGCTTTCCGCTTTGTCGCTACTGAGGCAGTGAGCAAGGCACTGGGTTTCTCGTAGAAACCCGGTGCCTTGTATTGGGCGTGACCGCTGTCTGTTAACCGCCAGCCATGGCGCCTACGATGAGATACGGCTCCTTCCCCAGTGCCACGGCCTCCGGCAAGGGGGCATCGGGCGATGCGTGCGACAGATCCTCTTCACAGGCAAAAAACCGCACCAGCGGTCGCCGCTGCTGGGTCGACCGGTCGCGAATTGTGCCGCGCAGCACTGGATACTCGGCTTCCAGGGCATCGAGGATCGAACGCTGCGTGACCGGTCCCTCCAGTTGCAGCGTCACCTCGCCGCTGATGCGCGCCAGGTTGCGCAGATGTGTCGGCAGTTTCACCCGGATCATGGCAGGACCTGCACCTCAACGGAGAGCACGGCAGGCAGGTCGTGGACGATTGCCTGCCATGTATCGCCGGCGTCACTCGACACGTAGACCTGGCCGCCGGTGGTGCCGAAGTAGATGCCGCACGCATCCAGCGAATCCACCGCCAGGGCATTGCGCAGGACATTGACATAACAATCCTCTTGCGGCAGCCCTTGCGTCAGCGCTTCCCACTCGTCGCCGCCTGCCCGGCTGCGGTATACACGCAGCTTGCCCTCCGGCGGGTAGTGTTCGGAATCACTCTTAATGGGAACAACATACACAGTCTGCGGCTCGTGCGCATGAACTGCAATGGGGAATCCAAAGTCACTGGGCAGATTGCCGCTGATTTCATGCCATAGGTCGCCGGCGTTGTCGCTGCGCATCACATCCCAGTGCTTCTGCATAAACAACACTTCCGGGTGTGCAGGGTGCATGGCAAGGCTGTGCACACAGTGGCCGACCTCCGCTTCCGAGTCTGGCAGCTCCCACTCGGACTTAAGGCCCTGATTGATTGGCCGCCACGTTGCGCCGCCATCATCCGTACGGAAAGCGCCTGCCGCACTGATGGCGACAAAGATGCGGTCGGGGTTATTGCGGTCCAGCAGGATCGTGTGCAGACACATGCCGCCTGCGCCCGGCTGCCATAGATTTCCCTTGGCGTCGCGCAGCCCGCCCAATTCCTGCCACGACTTGCCGCCGTCGCGGGAGCGAAACAAAGCGGCGTCTTCCGCGCCCGCATAGACAAGGTCAGGGTCGGAGGGCGACGGCTCGAGATGCCAGACGCGCTTGAATTCCCAGGGATGCTGGGTGCCGTCGTACCACTGGTGTGTGCCGGGTGTTCCCTCGTAGGCAAACTCGTTGCCCACTGCCTCCCAATTCTTGCCGCCATCATCGGAACGTTGGATCAACTGGCCAAACCAGCCGCCCGACTGTGAGGCATAGAGCCGGTTTGAATCAGCAGGGGAGCCGACGATGTGAAAGATTTCCCATCCGGCAAAGTGAGGCTCGCTGACCTCCCACTGCTTGCGCTTTTCATCGGAGGTCAAGACAAATGCACCTTTGCGGGTGCCGACCAAAACACGTACGCTGCTCATCCTCTTCTCCTTTTTTCCTGCGTGGTAACCCATTCAAACCGCTTTGCTGTGCTGCGTATCAATCAACAGGCGGGCCGGCTAACGCTTGATGCTGCACAGCGCTTGCCGGATCTCGCCCAGGTGATAGGCTGTATGTACAATCACTGCGATTGCGCCGCCGATCTCGTATGCGCTTGGCCATTCATGGGTGTCGTTGACCAGCGCTTTAATTCGATCATAGCTCTCGCGCAGCGCCAGCTTGCTTGCTTCCCACTCCTCCGCCGTTACGCTGCTTGTCTCGCGCCAGATTTTGCCCCAATCCTGCCGTTCATACCGCTGCGTCCGCACGCTGTTCTCCGTCACGTCTAGATAGAAGGCCACATGCTTCACCTGCGCGGCCAGCGTTGCGCACTGACCGCCTACCGGCAGCGATGCTTCCTGTGCCGAAATCGTCGCCAGCGTTTCAAACAAGGATGTGCCTTTGTCCAGAAAAATCCCCTGCACATTGTCAAACGTTTCATCCAGCAGCCCCAAAAGGGCTTGGGAAAACTGGTCACTCTGCATCTGGCCGGCCATACTTTCCTCCTTGCTGCTATGCAAATTGGTTATGAGGTGCGGCCTATTATAGAACCTTTGTTCTCATTTTGTCAACGACTTTTTTTTCGTTACAAGAAGGGCTATGCTGGCCAATTAGAAAACTGCTGCTTAGCCGCTGTAATCCGTACCAGAATAAGCAAACTGACGCCGGGGGCCTGGGCATAACTTACGGTTGGGCTGCAAAAATGTAACCGCACGATTCGTTTCCATCTGGTATACTGAGCCAATGAGCCAGAGCAACGCAAGGAAACAGTCGGAATTTATCGGCCCCAACCTGGGCTACCTGCTTGAACTCTATGATCGCTACCAGCAGAATCCCAGTGCGGTCACGGAGGAAGCGCAGCGTTTCTTCGCAGGCTGGTCGCCGCCAGCAGATGGCGAATCCACCAGTGAAGGCAGTGCAGCCGCCCAACCCGCAATGAGCAGCGAGGGCCAGGTTGCTGCGCCGGCGGACGTGGAGACTATTGCCGGCGCCGTCAACCTGGCGCAGGCCATCCGCGCCTACGGCCATTTGGCTGCACAGCTTGACCCGTTGGGCAACCCACCGCCGGATGATCCGGCTCTCTCTTTGCAGACGCACGGCGTGACCGAAGATGATTTGCGCCGCCTGCCTGCCGCCCTCGTCGGTGGGCCGATTGCCGGGCGCACGCAGAACGCGCTGCAAGCCATCACCGAACTGCGCGCCGTCTATTCCTCACGCATCGGTTTCGATTATGACCATCTGCGTAAGCCGGAGGAGCGGGAATGGCTGCGTGAGGCGGCTGAATCGCGCCGCTATCGCTCGCCGGACACAGCAGATTTTCAGCGCAGTATGCTTGATCGCTTGACGCAGATCGAGGTGTTTGAGCAGTTTCTGCAGCGCGCCTTTCCAACGAAGTATCGCTTCTCGCTGGAAGGGCTGGATATGATGGTTCCGATCCTGGACGAAATTATCGTTTCGTCGGCGGAAACGGGCATGAGCAACATCTTGATTGGGATGGCGCACCGCGGGCGGCTGAATGTGCTGGCGCACACGATGAACAAGCCGTATGAGCAGCTTCTGGCGGAGTTCAAAGATCCGTTAAAGATTCAGGAACTGCGCCAGGCCATCGGCTGGACAACCGGCGATGTGAAGTACCATGAGGGCACTCGCCGCATCGTCGACAAAAGCGGCAGCTCTCAGGAGCCGCTGCCGCGCCTGATCATCGCCATGCCGCCCAATCCCAGCCACTTGGAACTGGTCAACCCCGTTTCTGTGGGCATGGCGCGGGCCGCCGGCACCCGCACCGACCGTCCAGGTGCACCGGAATTCAACCCTGACCTGACCTTGCAAATCTTGATCCACGGGGACGCCGCCTTTCCTGCTCAAGGCGTAGTGGCGGAGACGCTGAATCTCTCGCAGTTGCCGGGTTATTGGACAGGCGGCTCCATTCACATTATTTCCAACAACCAGCTTGGATTTACGACGGAACCGGAAGATGCACGCAGCACCCTCTATGCCGGCGATCTGGCCAAGGGCTTCAAGATTCCCATTGTTCATGTCAACGCCGACGACCCTGAAGCCTGCCTGGAGGTGGCGCGCATTGCCTTTGCCTATCAGGACAAGTTCGAGAAAGACTTTTTGATCGACCTCATCGGCTATCGGCGCTATGGGCACAACGAACTGGACGAGCCGGGTTTCACCCAGCCTCTGTTGTATCAAAAAGTGCGCAGCCACCCAACTGTGCGCCGGCTGTGGGCGGATGCGCTTGTCGCACGCGAGGTGATTCGTCAAGAAGAGGCAGAGACGATGGTGCAGACCCATACTGAGCGTCTGCAGGCGATTCACGATTCGCTCGCCGATATTGAGCAGCAGGCCGCTGCGCTGGTCGATCCGCCGCTCGCACCGCCGGCGCCGGGGCTGGCGCGGCAGGCGGACACCAAGGTGACGGCGCAGCGCATCCTGGCGCTCAATGAGTCACTCAAACAGTACCCGGAAGGCTTTGCGTTCTACTCCATCCGTCTGCAAAGCACGATTGCCGGCCGGCGCACAGCAGTGGAAAAGGCGGCTGACGAAGCGTCCATTGACTGGGCGACGGCAGAAGAACTGGCCTTTGCCACCATTCTGGAAGAGGGCATTGCCATTCGGTTGACCGGTCAGGACAGCGAGCGCGGCACCTTCAGCCAGCGCCACGCCGTGCTGCACGACAGCCGCCGGCGCCATATCCCGCTGCAGGCGCTGGCGCAGGCCAAAGCTGCCTTTGAAATCTACAACAGCCCGCTGTCGGAGGTGGCTGCGCTCGGCTTCGAGTACGGCTACAACGTCCAGGCCCCAGATCGGTTGGTGATCTGGGAGGCGCAGTATGGCGACTTTATCAACAACGCGCAGTCAATTGTCGATGAATTTATCGTCTCGGCGCGCGAGAAGTGGGAGCAGAGGCCGTCGCTGGTGCTGCTGCTTCCGCATGGTTGGGAAGGCGCCGGGCCTGACCATTCCAGCGCGCGGCTGGAGCGTTTCCTGCAGCTTGCCGCCAAGACCAATCTGCGTATCGCTAATTGCACGACGGCGGCGCAGTACTTTCATTTGCTGCGGCGGCAGGCGCTGCTGCTCAAAACCGACCCGCTGCCGCTAGTGATCATGACGCCCAAGAGTCTGCTGCGTAACCCTGCCGTCGCCTCGTCCTTGGACGATTTCACCCAAAAGAATTGGCAGCCTGTCCTCCCTGACCTGGACGTGGATCCCCAAGCGGTGCGGCGGCTTGTCCTGTGCAGCGGCAAGTTTTATTTTGATCTGGCCGGCAGCGATCAGCGTGCGCAGCATCCTGAAGTCGCTCTGGTACGTGTGGAGCAGTTATATCCCTTCCCTGCATCCGATCTCATAGCCGCTTTTGATCTCTACCCTAACCTGACGGAAGTCGTCTGGGCGCAGGAAGCGCCCAAGAACATGGAAGCGTGGGAATATATGAGCTGGCGGCTGGAACGGCTGGTGGAAGGGCGCTGGCCGGTGAATTATGTCGGACGCCGCCGCAGCGCCAATCCCGCTGAAGGATCGACAACAGCGCACCGCAAAAACCAGTCAATGATTATCGATTATGCCTTTACCTGGCAGTTCAAAGGCGAATAAACATACGGCGAATGAACATAAGACGAGTGAACATACAGTCTGGAGGCACAGAAATATGCCAACCAAAATAGTCGTCCCTGATCTGGGCGAATCGGTGATCGACGCCACCGTAGCCGAGTGGCTCAAGCAGGAGGGCGAGAGCGTTGCAGCGGGGGAAACAGTTGTAATTCTGGAAACAGACAAGGTCTCGCTCGAAGTCGGGGCGGAAAGCGACGGCATTCTGGCACGGATCGAGCAGCCGGCGGGCGCTGATGTCAAGATCGGCGCTGTGCTGGGCCTGCTGGAAGCCGGCGCTAGCGGCAGCAGCACAGCGGCTGACGATAGCCGGCAGCTGCAAGAGCAGCCGCCGCCGGAGCAGCAGCCGTCTGCCGCCAAAGAGCGCGTCAGCCCGGTGGCCCGCCGTATGGCCGAAGAACACGCCGTCGATCCTGCCCAAGTGATGGCCGAAGATGGCGCGCGCGTCACCAAAAAGGATGTGCAGCGCCATCTGGAGCGCCAGGAGACGGCGGGCACGGCGCCCGCGAGCGCCCCTGGCGGTGCAAAGCCTGCATCCCCAGTCGCCGCACTAAAGGCAGAAGTGCGCTCTTCCTCTGCCGCACCGGCAGAAGAGCGCAGTGTGCGTGAGGAGCGCCGGCCCATGTCGCGCCGCCGCCAGACCATTGCGCGGCGGCTGCTTGAGGCGCAGCAGAGCGCCGCCATGCTGACTACCTTTAACGAGGTGGATATGCAGGCGGTGATGGCGCTGCGGGCGCGCCGCCGCGAAGCCTTCAAGGCCAAATACGGCGTCAGCCTGGGCTTGAGTTCTTTCTTTGTCAAAGCCGCCATTGGCGCGCTGAAGGCATTTCCTCTGCTCAACGCCGAAATCCAAGGCAATGAGATTGTGCGCAAACAGTATTACGACATCGGGATTGCTATCGGCGCCGAGGAGGGTCTTGTCGTTCCCGTGCTGCGCGACGCCGACCGTCTCTCCTTTGCCGAGATCGAGCAGGCCGTGCGCTCCTATGCGCAGCAGTCGGAGGCCGGCAAACTGTCGATCGAATCGCTGCGCGGCGGCACCTTTACCATCACCAACGGCGGCGTCTTCGGCTCCATGCTCAGCACGCCGATCCTCAACCCGCCGCAAGTGGGCATCCTGGGGCTGCACGCCATCAAAGACCGCGCCACCGTTATTGACGGCCAGATCGCCGTCCGCCCCATTATGTACGTGGCGCTGACCTACGACCACCGTATTGTCGACGGGCGCGAAGCAGTGCAGTTCTTAGTGCGCATCAAAGAGTTGATCGAAGATCCGGAAGTGCTGCTGCTGGAAGGATAAAGCTTCTAGCTGGTCTTCATCAACGCCTGGATTCGGCTCAAAGCATCATCAGCCGCAGCCTGGATTTCCTGCTGCGCATTTGGTTCGGCGGCAGCCGCCCATACACGCAGCCAATAGGTTTGATAGACAATTCCCAGTGCTGTGGCTACCAATGGTGAGGAAACCGAAACTAACTCCTGCCCAAGCAAATGGGGCGCTGCTGCGGCAGGCGGCAATGGCGCAGCAACAGGGGCCGCCGCCACTACAATGCTGGTCCATACCGGTGGGCCAAAAAGATTACCTTGCGGATCGGTTAGTGACCATGTGCTGGTGTACTCGTCGGCAGCGAGCGGGGTCATAAACGTGACTGCGATGTTGGCGCTCTCGCCGGGGCGGCAGGGCGGCACGGGTATGCTCTGCGGCGCACCAAGCGCTTGGCCGCCGGTCAGCACCAACCGGTAGCCCTCACCCCAGGTTGTGGCGCCGTTGTTGTACATCTGCCATATCTTGGTAAAGCTGCGACCCGTCTCCAACACCGAGCCGTCGGGTGTGCTGTCCAGTTCGGCAATAAAGCGCGCCGCCGGCTGCTTGCCCCAGGCGCGGCTGGCCTGCACGCTGCGTGGGGCGGTGGCCAGCGCCACGAAGCGGTCAAAGATGGGTTTACGGTGGCCGGGCGTAAGCCCATCGCGGCGATAGAGGCCATAGGCTTCACCGGCGTCATCCTGCATCCCATACCAAAAGCAAAGGTCGACGGCGGGGTCGTCGAGCGCGCAGGTCAATCCTACCTCCATGCAAACCGGCTGGCGATCTTCGGCATTTTGCCAGCCAATCTCGGAGAGGAAAAGCGGCTTGCCGGGCGTATCGAAACGGGCGATCACGTCGCGCACCTCGGCAGTGTACTGCTGGTAGCGGGCGGGGATTTCCGTTTGCGGGTTATCGGGGTTGCTCGCCACGTATGGGTGGAAGGCAACGCCGTCAAAAGGAACGGGCCTGTCCGGCTGGCCCCAGCCAAAGCGGTCAATGCCGGCTTGGTAAATCCTGGGCAGATAGGTGGCGGCGTCGTTGCCGTCTTTCGTGGAGAGCAGCGGGCCCGAGACCAGCGTGATGGGCAGCCCGCTCACGGCATCGTATACGGACTGCAGCATGATGGCGAACCAGCCGGGGTCGATCCAAGCCTTCTTCCACTGCACGCCGTCACCTGTGCGATGCCAGTCGTTGGGCTCGTTGAACGATTCGAAGATGGTGACATCCTGGCCAAACAACTCGACAATGCGGCGGAAATTGCCCACGTAGGTGCGTATCCACGCGTTGTCCACTGGTTCGGCAGGGGGCAGGTCACGGAATTGGTTGCCCGGATCATCGACTACCGCCTCGGCGCCGATCAGCCCGTAGATCTGCAGACCCTGGCCGCGCAGGCCGGCGATGATGCGGCGGTAGGTATCGATCCAGCGCGGGTCGTCGGGGCCGGAGAAGCCGCGCACGATAAAGTTGAGCCGCACCCACTCCACGCCCGTTTCGCGGATCAGCCGCGGGTCGGCTAGGCGCGGAGTGATGTTGCCACTGCCGTCGATCGGCGCATTGCAGTTAAGCCCCAGCTTTTGCGCCACGCGCAGTTGTATGGTGTCCAGCCCGGTTACAATGGCAGGGCCTGCACCGCTGCCGGCTTCCAGCAGCGAGCGCAGGAAGGGCATGGGGTCAATGATATTGTTGCGGTAGCCTGGCGCAGTCTCGCCCGCATGTTTGAGTGTCAAGTGGAGATGGTCGGGCGGATTGCCGAAGACATTGCCGGTGTGGTCGGCCAGACCCAGCACCTGGCCCGCCTCGACCGTCTGACTTTCCTGGACGCGCAGCTCATTAAAATGGGCATAGATGGTTTCGTAGCCATCTTGGTGCTGCACGCGCACGTGGACGCCATAAGGGTGGTTGTTGACCTTGTATGCTTCAAGCGTATTGACCATCTTGACTACGCCTGGGGCAACGCAGTAGACGAACTCATTCTCGGCGGCGACAATGTCCACCCCCTCGTGACCTGGGAAACCGAAGTCGCGATAGAGGTCTGGATTCACGCCAAAGGGTTGGATGATCTGCATGTGATCTGTCGGCCAGTGTAAGAAGAGGAAAGGCTGCGACGAGGGCGCTGTGCCGTTTCTGCCATCGATGTTGCCACCAGTTTCGCTGCCACTACTGCCAGTTGCAGCGCCGGAGTCACCGCCGTGATCTTCATGGGTTGCATCTTCCGTGCCGCGCTGAAAGACAATGTAGTAGGAGTGGTGAAAGCGACTGTTGCGGCCGCCGCCAGGTCCCACCTCGTCTTCGTGGCGTGTGTGGATGCCGGCCACACGCTCGCTGGGGTCGGCGCCTTCCAGCCATAAAGTGACTGTCATGTTTTTCTCGATTGGCACGTCGGCGGCTGGTTCACTGTCCGGCTTGTCCAGCCGCTTAGGGTCAGCCGGCCCATCTGACTTCCCCTCCCAAATCCAGCCAACGCGCAGGTTGTCATCCTTCACACGGTGGCCGGCCGCGTCCAAGACTTCAACAAAGGCGTTGTGCCGGTCACGATTCTCATCCGGCGTAAGATGATAAACCCCGATTACTTTCCAGTAGCTCTGGTTGGACTGAGCCTGAATTGTCTCGACACGCACGTCATAGGCTTCAGCGTTGTTGACAGCAGCACCGCGCGGACGCTGCATGGATTGGCGGTTGTAGTCTGCAAAGTCGAAACCGGCAATTCCAATGGCAGCGGGGCTGGGTGCGCGGCCTTGGCGGGGCTGGCGGCGGCGCTTGGGCTTTTTCTCGTCCAATAAAGGGGTACGATTTTCTGGTGACATAGGTGCCCTCCCTAAGCTCGTCTCTAGACTGCCCATCTGCGTATAGCAGCGCTCAGTCGCCTAAGCTGGGCGCTGCTGCGCGACACGTTGCGTCCCTGCGAGAGATCTGTTTTCTCCAGCAGCCGTCTGTGTGGTCACATCCTTGAGGCTGCCGTCATAAATATTTGAGTTTATTGGCAACAAGTGAAGAAAGTGGCCTACACTAGCACAACCGGAAGATGACTGTCAACCGCTGTGAAAGCTTGGAAATTCGGCTGTAGGATGAAATTGTGTTGCGGAGACGTACACTGTTAGCACTATGGCTTGGCAGATAAAACAGGAATGGGGGAGGACGTCGTTAAAAAAGCCACGACCGCCGGCGCCCACGCACCGACGGTCGCAACACAGAGAGAAGGAGAAAACCTAACAAACCAACCCTGAACCCTTAACCCATCCACCCACAGCATACCACGCCCGGCAGCCTCTTTTCATCAGGCAAATGGCGCAATGTTTTGGGGGGGTGAAGTACGTCAAATGTCGTAGACGGGCGGCGCACAAGGCGGCTGCCGCAGCTTTGGCCAATTTTGAATTTTTCTGCCCGCACCCCCTTGACAGACCCTCCTTTTCTGTGATACGCTCTCTTGGCTTGAGACGGCAGGTCGCTGTCTGGTAACGTGTGTGCGAAAGGACACAGCAATCGTGATGATGAAGGAACTCACCGTTTTTATCCGCCCCATCGGCGATGGCTTGGCCATCCAGGGGAGAGGTGCGTCCACCGTCCGGTAGCTGACTACACAAGCAGCGAAGGCCGCAACGCACTGTTTCCGGTGCTTGCGGCTTTTTTTTCGCCTGCAAGGTGCGCTGATCAGAAGCCCACTTTGCTGCGCGAAAGTAAAAAGATGCAGGCATTGGGTCCGTCCCTGTCTGCATCTTTTGTTTTGTCCGGTTCGTATACATGCTGACGCATCAGCGCTCTGCGAACCACCTGAAGTATCTGAAGTGAGGCACTATGCTGACGATCTTGAACACAACTGCCACCACCATGGCGGACACCAATCCAGCCCCCGCCACCTTTGACCTCAAACAGACGGTTGGTGTCGGCAAGTGGCGCGGCTTCTGGCGCATGATGCGCGGCTACCGTTTGCCCTATGTGGGCGCTACGGTCAGTGTCGGTGTGGCGGCAATCCTGAACACCTTGACCTTTCTGTTGATTCGCTACTTTGTGGACAGCTATCTGGACGCAGGCGAGCACAGTTGGCCGCTGTGGACCATCGTGGCCGGCTTTCTGCTGCTCGCTGCCGGCCAGGCTGCTCTCTCCTTCAACAGCAAGCGGCTGGCCGCACGCACTGCCGAAGGCATCGCCCTGCGGCTGCGCGACTATCTGTACGACCATATCCAGCGGCTGCCTTTCGCCTACCATGACCGCACCCAGACCGGCGAATTAATTCAGCGCGTGACATCGGATGTGGACACGATCCGCCGCTTCTTTGCCGACCAGGCGATTGAGGCGGGCCGTATCGCCATGCTCTTTATCGTCAACTTTGCCGCCCTGCTCTATCTCGACCAGCGGCTGGCCTGGTTCTCGATCATTGTCGTGCCGGTGGTGCTGGTGATCTCGCTCTTCTTCTTCCGCCGGGTGGAACAAGCCTATGAAGCTTACCAGAACCAGGAAGCCAAGCTGTCGACGACGCTGCAGGAAAACCTCAGCGGTGTGCGCGTGGTCAAAGCTTTCGCACGCCAGGCCTATGAGGAAGAAAAGTTTGACCAGGAGAACTGGACCAAGTATCTCAAGGGCAAATATCTGCTGCTGATGCACGCCACCTTCTGGCCGATCACCGACATCTTGTGCGCGGTGCAAATGCTGGCCGGCTTTATGTGGGCGGCTGTGATGACCATCAACGGCGAGATTACCCTCGGCACCTATCTGGCCTACGCCAGCCTGGTAATCTGGATCATCTGGCCGCTGCGCAACCTGGGCCGCCTGATCGTGCAGATGTCGGAGAGCCTGGTCTCCTTTGGCCGTCTCACCGGCGTGATCAAGGAAGAGCGCGAGCCGGTGGTGGAGGGCAGCGTGCACTCGACCACCGCACTTAAGGGCCAACTGGTGTTCGAGGATGTGGAGTTCGGCTACGAAGGCAGCGACAAGGCTGCCTTGCACGCCATCAACTTTAACGTTCAGCCTGGGCAGGTGGTCGCGCTGATGGGGGCCACCGGATCGGGCAAATCGTCACTGGTCAGTCTGCTGCCGCGCTTCTATGACTATACGCGTGGCCGCATCCTGCTCGACGGTCTCGAACTGAAGGAGTACCCGCGCCATTACTTGCGCCGCCAGATCGGCATTGTGGAGCAGGAACCGTTCCTGTTCTCCCGCACGATCCGCGACAATATCACCTATGGCGTGGGGCGCCAGGTGCCGGATGAGGAAGTCTTCGCTGCTGCAGAGGCGGCAGCTGTCCATGACGTTATCCTGCGCAAGCTGCCTGAAGGCTATAACACGCTGGTCGGCGAGCGCGGCATTACGCTGTCGGGCGGGCAGAAGCAGCGCATCGCCATCGCCCGTACACTGCTCAAGGACCCGCGCATCCTGATCCTGGACGATTCAACGTCGTCGGTGGATTTTGAAACCGAGGCGCTGATCCGCCAGGCGCTCAAGCGGCTGATGGTGGGACGCACAACCTTTATTATCGCGCATCGTATCCAAAGTGTCATGGACGCCGATCTGATCCTGGTGCTGGAACATGGGCGTATCGTACAGCGTGGCAAGCACGCTGAGTTAGTTGAAAATGATGGCATCTACCGCCGCATCTATCGGGCGCAGACGCGCATGGAAGCGGAATTGGAAGAGGAGTTGAACCGTGTCCGAGTTGATTGAGTTCGAAGAAGAGGAATTCGACGCCAAGTTCACCGGCCATACCATCCGCCGCCTGCTCAAGCTGGTGCTGCCCTACAAGTGGCGTGTGCTGGGCTTTCTGCTGACGGTCATGGCGGTCTCAGGGTTGGATTCCTATTTCACCTATCTGAGCAAACTGATCATCGATGAAGGCATTGTCGCCAAGAACCAGGCGGCGCTGACGCAGATCATCGTCCAGTACGCCTCCCTGATCGTGGTGCAGGCGGCGGGAGTATTTGCATTTATCTATATAGCAGGCCTTTTGGGCGAGCGCATCCGTTATGATTTGCGCAAGGCGCTCTTCCATCACCTGCAGACGCTGTCGCTGCCGTACTACAACCGCACACCCGTCGGCTGGATCATCAGCCGCGTGACGTCGGATACGGATCGCGTGGCGGAGCTGGTGACCTGGGGCTTGCTGGACGTCACTTGGTCGACCTTTAATGTGGTAACGGCGCTCTTCTTTATGTGGGTGATCAACTGGGAGTTGACGCTGATCGTGATGGTGATCGTGCCGATCATTATCGTCGTCGCCACCTACTTCCAGCGCAAGATCATCGTGCAGTACCGAGATGTGCGCCGTATCAACTCCAAGCTGACCGGTGCGTACAACGAGACGATCACCGGCGTGCGCGTGATCAAGGCGCTCGACCGTGAGGAGGCCAACCTGGGCGAGTTCGGCCAGATGACCGGCAATATGTACCGCGCCGGTTATCGAGCGGCCTGGTTTTCGGCGCTGTTCCTGCCCTCGGTGCAGCTGATCGCTTCACTGGCCACGGCCAGCGTGATCCTGTATGCCGGCGTCAACGCCAATGAAGGCGCGATCAGCATCGGCGGTATTCAGGCCTTTATCTCGTACATCGTCTTTATGATCTGGCCGATCCAAGAGATGGCGCGCGTCTTTGCGGAAATGCAGCAGGCCGTCGCTTCGGGCGAGCGCATCTTCTCGCTGCTCGATTCGTCGCCGGATGTGGTGGATAAGGCTGATGCCAAGGATTACGGCAGCCTGCGTGGTGAGATCAATTTTGACCATGTGGACTTCTACTATGAAGAGGGCAAGCCGATCCTGAGCGACTTCAATCTGCGGGTGGCGCCCGGCGAGACCATCGCGCTGGTCGGCCCCACCGGCGGCGGCAAGAGCACGATCGTCAATCTGCTCTGCCGCTTCTTTGAACCGCGCGGCGGTCAGATCACAATTCATGGGGTGGACTACACCGACATGACGCAGCACGCGCTGCAGTCACGCGTCGGCATCGTCCTGCAGACGCCGCATCTCTTCTCCGGCACAATCCGCGAGAACATTCGCTACGGCCGGCTCGACGCCGGCGATGCGGAAGTGGAAGAAGCGGCCAAGGTGGCGGGGGCGGATGAGTTCATCGTTGCGCTGGAAAAAGGCTATGAGGAGCAGGTGGGTGAGGGCGGTGTCCTGCTTTCCACCGGCCAGAAACAGTTGCTCAGCCTGGCACGCGCAGTGCTGGCACAGCCGGACATCTTCATTATGGATGAGGCCACCAGCAGTGTCGATACGCTGACCGAGGTGTTGATCCAGAAGGGGATGGATGCGCTGATGCAGGACTGCACCTCTTTTGTCATTGCACACCGGCTGTCGACCATTCGCAGTGCCGACCGCATCTTGGTGATCGAAGACGGGCGCATCGTCGAAATGGGCACGCATGCTGAGCTGCTGGCGTTGGGCGGCCACTACTACCGCTTGTACACACAGCAGTTTCGCCAGGAGCTGGTCGAGCAGATCGACCCACTGGCGGATCTGTTCGAGGATGACGGAGAAGGTGGGGCGCCAAAGACGCCTCGCGTGCAGCATGCTGAGGTCCAACACAGTGCAGTGCGTAACAGCGAGGAAACTTCTGCTTCGATCCTGGCAGATGCCAGCAGCCCCAACGGCAAGGTGAAGGATCGCGAATTTATCGTCGGCGACTAAGCGCTGCAGCACAAAAGAAATCGGCCCGCCTGCAAGATGGCGGGCCGGCTTCTTATCGTCAACAAAAATCCCTGTCGCCGACCGCTGTCAGCAAATTAACAGGTGCCCGTCCCCGATGCGGGCTGACAGGCGGAAACTTATCTGGTATTCTGTGCGTAATAAGTAGCACGGGTGCAGCGGCGCTGCCGTTGCTGTTTTTCTTGCATCTGCACCCACGCGTGTGTCTTTTACATCCTTTTATAGCTGAGATAGGCCAGGTTTCATGCTGCGAATCCGCAACAAGTGGCAGGGCGGTGGCTACTTTCTATTGGCGATGGCGGCGACTATACTGCTGGTTTGGTGGCTGAACGAACCAGTGGCGGCGCTGCTGCACAGTGCAGATGACCTGCGCGCGTGGCTGGCTGATCTTGGCCCGCTTGCGCCGCTCATCTATGTAACCTTCTATGTTGCGCAAATTCTGATTGCGCCGCTGCCGGGTAGTTTTCTGTCTGTTCTGGCGGGGTATCTGTTTGGCTTCTGGAATGGCCTGCTGCTCAGCCTGCTGGGGCTGACAATTGGGGCTACGTTGTCGGTTGTGGTCGCCCGCCGCTTTGGCCGCCCTCTGCTGGAGCGCTTCTTCAGCCGGGTGGAATTACTGCGCTGGGAGCGCAAGCTGCGTCTGCGTTCGCCGCTAGTCTGGTATGTTTTTTTCTTATTTCCTGTACCCGACCTGGTCATTTATGTGGCGGGTATAGGCACGCTGCCGCTGCGCTGGCTGCTGCCGGCCATCTTGCTGGGACGCGCCACGGGCATCTTGCTCGGCATTACGCTGGGGAATTTTAGCGCCTTGCTGCCGGTGCAGTGGGTGATTGCACAGTGGGTTCTGCTGGTGGTGCTGGGCGGCTTTGCTTTGCGCTTTCAGCGCCCTTTGCGTTACTACCTGCTCGTTTGGCTGCGCCGTGTGCGCCGCTCAACGCGCACGCTTTACCGCGCTGTCTACCGCACCATCATCAAAACGCCGGTCAGTTCCCCAGTCGAATAGCGCTCTGCTCGATTTGAGCAGGCCAACAGGTCGCCGCTACGGCAGCAGCAGTTCTTGATCCGGCTGCAACAGGCTCTCTTCCGTCAGTTTGTTGGCACGCAGCAGTTCCTGCCAGTCCACGTTATATTCGAGCGCAATGCCGTAGACTGTATCGCCCGGCTGCACGCGGTGAACCCGGGGCGCCGTGGCGCTGCCGGCTGCAAAACCGCCGGCATCTTTGGCCTTTGTTTCGCTGCCGGTTGCCTGCACCGGCCCTGCTCCCGGCAGCCGCAGATCCTGTCCGATCTGCAGATAACTGTCTTCCGTCAAGTCGTTGGCTGCCGCCAGATCTTCCCACTCCGTGCCCAAGCTGAGGGCAATGCCCAGCAGCGTATCGCCTGATTTGACAGTGTAGTTGTTGGTGTCGGTGGCCTTTTTGCTGCGGAAGCCGGCGGCCTGGCCGCTTTCCTCAGTTGTTATCAAGCTCACTGTCTGCTGATCGCCGCTGTCGTCTGCGGCAGAGGCGCTCTCCGCGCTGTCGGAAGCATCTGCGGCAGGTTGGGTCTCCTCCGGTTCGTCGAGACTCGCCGGCAGCTTCAACTCCTGTTCGATCTGGAGCAGATCATACTCGCCTAAGCCGTTGACCGCCGCCAGATCTTCCCAAGGAATTTGATAGCGGGCGGAAATGGTCCACAGTGTTTCGCCGGTGCGCACGACATGGGTCTTTTTGCCGGCGACAGCGCCGCCTGCCGTCACCGCACCGCCTGTACCGCCCCCGCCGTTCGGATTGGGCAGACGAATGACACGCCCGATCTGGAGCAGTTCGTTTTCACGCATATCGTTGGCAAGCGCAATGTCCTGCCAGTCCAGGCCATAGCGAATGGCAATCCCCAGCAGCGTATCGCCGGATTGAATGGCATATTCGCCATTGTCGGGGATGGCCTCGCCGGCGATGTCGTCGGCTGCGGTCAACTGTGTCACCGGCGCTGAATCGCTAATCGGCGGCATGGCGCCGCCGTCAATATTGCCGAAATCCGTCACCAGAATCCAGTAGCCATTGCCGGCCTGTGCTGCACCCACGCCGATCTCGTCCCAACGCGGTTCCAGAATGTTGACGCGATGGATCCAATCATTCATCCACCAGCCGATGGCCTGGCCGGGATCGGAGACCGCCACCCAGTTTTCGCTGACGGAACTGGTAGCATAGCCGGCGCGGGCGGCGCGCATCTGTACGTTGCTGCCGTCGCTGCCATAGTGGCCCCAGTTGCCATTGGCGACCACATCGTCCACATGGCGCTGAGCCGCCAGGTTTAACAGAGGGCTTGCTGCCAGCGGCGGCAGACCATTGTCGATGCGAGCCTGGTTGACTGCATCTAGAATTTGTTGTGCTTGGGGGGATAAGCCTGCGTCCTGGGCTGCTGCCGGCTGTAACGTAAAAATGGTCAAGCTGAGCGTACAGAGGACAACGGCAACGTGTATAAGTACAGTGTGTATAGGTGTGGTCCGACTCGCAACTGAGTGGAAACCGAATTTGGTCTTATGGCGCATGGCGGACATGCTAACAGCCTCGCTAACCTTACGCAAATTGGCTCCCCCTCCACAAATTTACTGTTTTGCGGTGAAAATCGCCTCTACAGGAGAAAAGTAAGCGAAATTACTGGACACACCTCAAAACGCTTTTCCGACGTTTTCCCACCGTTTGGGTTGCGTAAAAACCGCTGCTGGCGTATAATTGCGGGCCGCGCTGGACGAAAGTCAGGTCACTGCGGCCTGTTTTTATGGCGTCTGACGTGTTGGAATATAGGCGAAAAATGAATCTTATGACCGAAGTAAACTCGACCGTTTCTGCTGAAGATTTGAGCCGCCTGAAACCGCGGCCTGATATACGCAATATTGCCATCATTGCGCATGTTGACCACGGCAAAACTACACTGGTTGACGGTATGCTGCGCCAAACCAAAGTTTTCCGCGAAAATCAGCAGATGGTGGAGCGCGTGATGGACTCCAACGACCTGGAGCGGGAGCGCGGCATCACGATTTTGGCTAAGAATACCAGCGTTGAATACAAAGGGGTGACGATCAACATCGTCGATACTCCTGGCCATGCTGACTTCGGCGGCGAGGTCGAGCGCATTATGAATATGGTGGACGGCGTCTTGCTGCTGGTGGATGCCGTCGAAGGCCCTATGCCGCAGACCCGTTTTGTGCTGCGCCAGGCGCTGGAGAAGGGGCTGAAGGCCATTGTCGTGGTCAACAAAGTCGACCGCAGCGCATCTCGGCCCGACTTCGTGATCAACGGCACCTTTGACCTGTTTATTGACCTGGGCGCAAGCGACGAGCAGGCGGAGTTCCCTGTGATTTACACCGTCGGTCTTGACGGCCGCGCTGGTCTGGAGGCAAATGATCTCAGCCTCACCTTGGAACCGCTGTTTGACGCCATTCTCAAGTATCTGCCGCCGCCCTTGGTGGATATGGACGGCCCAACGCAATTATTGGTGACTACGTTGGAATACAGCAGCTATGTGGGCAAAATTGCCATTGGTCGCCTGCGCAGCGGTACGATTCGCACTGGCCAGCCGATCGCGCGCATCAACCCCGCCGGCGAGATCGAGATGAGTAAGATCACGCAGGTCTATACCTTCAAAAATTTGCAGCGTATGCCCGAAAGCGAGGTCTCCGCCGGCAGCATTGTGGCGGTGGCCGGCGTTGTCAACGCTGGGATCGGAGATACGCTGGCCGACCCCAACGACCCGCGCCCGCTGCCGCCCATCAAAGTGGAAGAGCCGACGGTGCGCATGACCTTTGCCGTCAACGACAGCCCCTTGGCCGGTCGCGAAGGCCAATACCTCACAAGCCGCCAGATCCGCGCCCGCTTGTTCAATGAACTGGAGCGCAACGTTGCCATGCGCGTGCAGGAGACCGAGCGCGCCAATGAATTTATCGTTTCGGGGCGTGGTGAACTGCACCTGGCTATTTTTATCGAGACGATGCGTCGTGAGGGTTACGAATTTTCCGTCAGCCGTCCCGAAGTGATCTTCAAGGAAGACGCCAACGGCAAAGTGCTTGAACCACTCGAGCAGGTCTTTGTCGAAGTGGCGCAAAATTATCTGGGCGCTGTGCAGGAAATGCTGGGCAAGCGCCGTGCCCAACTGGAGGGCATCCACTACGGTGAGGACGGCACGGTCTACTGCACCTATATCGCGCCGACGCGCGGCTTGCTCGGCTTTCGCCTGCCTTTCCTGACCGCCACGCGCGGTACAGGCATCTTTCACACGCTGTACCACGGCTATGAGCCATATCTGGGCGATATTGACTTGGAAGAGAGCGGCGCCCTGGTTGCGCTGGAAAGCGGTTCGGTTACGGCCTATGCCCTCGTCAGCCTGCAGCAGCGCGGCGACTATATCGTCAAGCCGGGCGATGAAGTCTATGCTGGTCAGGTGGTGGGCAGGCATATACGCGATGAAGAACTGGTCATCAATATCTGCCGCGCCAAGCAGTTGACCAACTTCCGTGAGAAGCCGTCCGCCACCAGCGATATGCTGAATTCGCCGCATGACCTGACGCTTGACGACGCCATTCAATATCTGGGCGTTGACGACTTGCTGGAGGTGACGCCAGTGTCGCTGCGCATCCGCAAAAAAATCTTGAACCACGATATTCGCCAGCGCACGCGCCGTGCGCAGAAGGGATAAAGGGAGCATTCTCTTGCTGCCTACTCTCTCATGCATATTGTAATTGTCGGTGCGGGCGGTGTCGGGCTGCAGTTGGCGAAGCGCCTTTCGCGCGAGCAGCATGACATCACTTTGGTCGAGACCGATGCCGCCAGGGTGCGCCGCGCTGCCGAGCAGCTTGATGCCCATGTGATCGAGGGGTCAGGCAGCAGCTTATTGGTGCTGCAGCAGGCCGGCGTTGACCGGGCCGATGTGCTGGCCGCTGTTTCCAATGACGACGGTGTGAACTTCCTGGCTTGCCGCATCGCCAAGGCGCTCAATGTAGCTGTGACGATTGCCAGGGTGAGCAATCAGGAATATACCCAGCCCAACTTTGTGTTGACACCCCAAGAGTTGGGCGTGGATCACATGATCCAGCCCGAACTGGAGGCGGCAGGGGCCATTGTGCGGCTGCTGCAGGAAAGCAGCGCCACGCATGTCGTGGATCTGGAAGACGGGCGGGTTGAACTAATCGGCTTGATCCTAGAAGAGGATTCACCACTGATCGGTGTTCCGCTGGCCGAGTTTGGGCACCGTTACAACAACCCGCCTCTGCAGTTGGTTGCCATCGACCGCAACCATGTTACTGTGATCCCCAATGGGCAGGATCGGCTGGCAGCCGGCGACCATCTGTTTGCCATCTGCGATCCCGCCTATGCCAAGACTTTTTTTGGCCTGGCGGGTAAGCACAAGAAGCCGCGTATGGACAAAATCATGATTATGGGCGGCGGGCGTGTGGGGCAGTTTGTGGCGGAGGCCATGGCCGACTGCGCCAGCGTCAAGATCGTCGAGCGCGATCTTGGCCGCGCCGAACGGCTGGCCGATGTGCTGCCCAACGCGCTGGTGCTGCACGGCGACGGCAGTGACTTTGAACTGCTGCAGTCGGAAGGCCTGGAGCAGATGGATTCGTTTGTAGCCGTAACCGGTGATGACGAAGACAACATCATTGCAACGCTCCTGGCGCGACAATATAACGTAAAGCGCCCGGTGGCGCTGGTCAATAAAGTTGATTATCTGCGCATCCTACCCAGCATCGGCATCAATTCTGCCATCAGCAAACAGATGCTGACCGTGAATGCGGTGCTGCAGTTTATCCAGCACCGCCAGGTGGCGGCCATCGCCAGCGTACCGGGCATTGAAGGCCAGTTGATCGAATACATCGCCGGGCCAGGATCGCGCATTACGCGCAAGCAGATCAAGGATCTGCGCTTTCCCCACCAGGCGGTGATTGGCGCCGTGCTGCGTAAGGGTAAGTTGATGGTTCCGGACGGCACGATGCGTATCGAAACGGGCGACCGTGCGGTCGTTTTTGCCATGCCTGAGGCGGTCGGCGAACTGGATCGGCTGTTCGGGAAGTAAGCGTTCTCCTGCGCTCTACCGGCCACTCTGCCAGCCACGAAGGATGGTTCGCAATGCATATTCGAGGCGTCCTACACATTCAGGGTCTCTTGCTGCTCTTTGGCGGTGCCTTTATGCTGATGCCGCTGCCGTTTTCGCTCTACTACGGCGGCTCAGATGCGCCCGCCTTGTTGCTCAGCGCCGGCATCAGCGCCGGGGCCGGTTTTCTTCTCTATCGCTTTACGCACCTCAAGCACGAGTTCCGCATCCGCGAAGGCTTTGCCGCCGTCAGTTTTGCCTGGCTGCTCTTTTCGTTGTTCGGCTCATTGCCTTACCTGCTTTCCGGCGCCATTCCCAACTTCACGGATGCTTTTTTTGAGACGGTCTCCGGTTTTACAACCACTGGGTCGACTATCCTCGCCGACATCGAAGCGCTGCCGCGCGGTGTCCTGTTCTGGCGCAGCATGACGCACTGGATGGGCGGTATGGGCATTATCGTCTTTTCACTGGCAGTGCTGCCCTTTCTCGGCGTAGGCGGTATGCAGTTGTACAAAGCGGAAGTGGCCGGCCCTACCGCCGACAAGCTCACCCCGCGTGTAGCCGAAACTGCGCGGATCTTGTGGATAGTCTATGTCGTGATCACCGCGCTTCTGGTTGTGCTCCTGCTGCTGGGAGGAATGGATCTGTTTGATGCCTTGTGCCACGCCTTTGGCACAGTGGCCAGCGGCGGCTTCTCCACCCGCAACCTGAGCATTGCCTACTACAACAGCAGCTATATTGACTGGGTAATTACCTTCTTTATGCTGGTGGCAGGCACGAATTTTGCCTTGCACTATCACTTTCTGTGGGGACGCCGCCATGCTTACCGCAGCGACCGCGAGTTTCACGTCTTTTTGGCCAGCCTGGCTTTGGTGGCGGCCGTAGTCGGCTTCACGACCTTGCCTTTGTACAGCGACAAGCTGCTGGGTTTGCGCGATGTGCTGTTTACGGTCATATCACTGCACAGTTCCACCGGCTTTGCTGTGGCCGACTATGAGGCGTGGTCGCACTCGGCGCAGTTTATGCTGCTGTTGGCCATGATTATCGGCGGCAGCGCGGGTTCCACCGCCGGCGGACTCAAGGTTGTGCGGCTCTATCTTGTGCTGAAATACATAGGAGCGGAGTTTACGCGGCTTCTTCACCCGCAGGCTGTCGTGCCTGTGCGCATGAATGGGGTTGCCATCCCGCGCGACATGATGAACAACATCCTCGGCTACTTTGCGCTGTATGGTCTGACGATTTTTACGGCGACGCTGGCCGTAACAGTCACAGGCATGGATTGGGTGAGCGGCATCAGCGCGGTGGTTTCGACGCTGGGCGGTGTCGGGCCGGGGATGAATGTCGTCGGCCCGTTTGACAACTATGCTTTGCTGCACCCGCTTACAAAGTGGATTTTGGTCTTCTGTATGCTGTTGGGCCGTCTGGAATTTTACAGCCTGCTGGTGCTCTTTGCCCCCGCCTTCTGGCGCAAGTAGCCGGCTCACTCCGGCCTGATGAACGCACCCTCCACCGTACGGTAGATAGGCGGCCAGATGATATCCAGCGTAGCTGGGTCCTGCTGTGGGATGATGTACTGCAGATAGAGGAGCGGCGGGTCAGGCCATTGATGCCAAAGATATTCCGGTTCTAAGGGGCTGTTGGGCGGGCGCAGGCTGTTGAAAGGGAAATGATAATAGCCGGCCGCCAACTTGACGTCAGTGCTTTCCAGCGCCGTAATTAAGTCGCTCGGCGCCGGCGAGGCCGCGCGGGCGGCCGCATTGGCCAGCAACTGGATGGCGTCATAGCCGGCAAAGGCAACCGGTTCCGGCAGTTGTGTGGAAAATGCGCGGAAACGCTCGACAAAGTTCTGCCCCATCGGCGTCAAGCTGGTGTTCCACGGGCCGCGCCTGCCCACGACTGTGTAGACGCCATCGGGCACGCGCTGCCAGAACAAGTTCCCATCCAACGCGCTGCGTCCCGTCACCAGCAGCGTCCCTTTGGCAGGGCCAATTCCGGCCTCCAGCAGCTGGCGCAGCAGATCCAGCCCGGTTTCTCCCGCCACATATAACAGAATGGCGTCCGGCGTCATCTCGCGTGCGACGATACGCGCAATTTGCGGCGAATAATCTTGTGCGGGTGCATCAACGCGTAAGACGTCAAACGTGATCCCCACCGCGGCCAGCACCTGGCTGGTTTGCGCCAGGCTCTGGTCGCCGCTGGGCGTATTTTCTGCAATCAGGAGCACCTGCTGCACACCGTCCCCGTTGTAGTCTCCCACTACAGTGAGCCACTGCGCCGGCATCTGCGCGACCATGCTGGCGGTCGGCGCCAGACGGAAGACCGTAGCGGAGCGGTCGCTGGTCAATTCGTCCGCCGTGGCGTCGACGATGAGGAACGGCACGCCGTAGCGCTCACTGACCTGCTTGATAGCGGCGCTTTCGTCAGACGTAAAACCACCCACCAGCGCGCTGGCGCACTCTTGTGTGATCAACGTCTCAGCCAGCCGAGCGGCCAAAGCGGGGTCGCCGGTCGTATCCTGCAGGGCAATGCGCAGGGGCTTCCCCCACAGCCCACCAGCCTGGTTGATCTCTTCCACCGCCAGACCCGCGCCTGCCTGCATCACCAATGCCTTGGGCCAGGCTGCGTTCTGTGAAAACGGCCCCATTATGCCTACGACAAATTCAGTGGCAGCATTGATCTCCTGTGCAGCGCAGGCGGCGAGAGGCGCCGGCGTCGCGACGACCGCGACTGCTTGGGTCACAACGCGCGTCACCTCAACGATTGGCGCCGGTGGGTTGATTACGGTGGCAGGCTGCGTGGCTTGGGGCGTCGCTGTGGGTGCAGCGCAAGCTGTCAGCACACGGATAGTGAACAGGAGCGAAAGGAGAATTGCGATCCAGTATAACCTGGCGTCGGCCCTGTGCAGGTTCTTTGATCTCACAATCGCTGTCACTTTCCGGTTGTGGGCGCCTAATCAGTGAAGCTGCGGCAAGTAGGCGTTCCTTACATTTAACCGTCGATAGGCATACGAAAGGGGGATATCGCCCAGGCGAGTATAGCACTCGCACCGGACAGCGTCAAAGCAACGCGCCGGCTTCTGAGCGCCTGGCTTCTGATTTGTCCTTTTATTTGCGCAGCCTTATGGCCGGTGGCACAATACCTCCTCGGGCATATGTGCCCCACAATTGACTGGTACGTCAGCAAGGAGCTTTTCTATGGCCAAAATTATGCCCACAGCCGCACCTGCAGCATCCGCGGCCCCGGTAAGCGCAGCCGGCAAGCCGGCACAGCGTCTCTTTATTCCGGGACCCACCGATGTGCTGCCGGATGTGTTGGCGGCGCAAACCGCACCCATGATTGGCCATCGCAGCGACGAGTTTGAGACGCTCTTCGCCCAGTGCGAAAGCGGGCTGCAGCGCCTCTTTGCTACAAGCAACCGGGTTTATATCATTGCTGCTTCGGGTACTGGTCTACAGGAAGCTGCCATCCGCAACGCCGTGGGTGGGCGGGTAGTCTGCTTTGTCAACGGCGCCTTTAGCCAGCGCTGGCACGATGTGGCCGTGGGCTGTGATAAGCAGGTCACCCGCATCGATGTGGAATGGAACTGCGCCGTAAAGCCCGATTTGGTCGCTGCCGCCTTGCGTACTGCCTTAGCCGATGGCCCTGTCGATGCCGTAACGGTGGTGCATAACGAAACCAGCACGGGCGTCACCAATCCTGTGGCTGACATTGCTGCCGTCGTACATAAGCTTAGCCCCGCCACTTTGCTGCTGGTGGATGCGGTTTCCTCCTTCGGCGGCACGCACATCCCGGTGGACGAATGGGGCATCGACGTGCTGCTGACCTCTTCGCAAAAGGCGTTGGCGCTGCCACCCGGCCTTTCCTTCTGTGCCGTCAGCGACCGCGTTTTGGAGCGGGCGAAGCAGGTCAAGGGCCGCGGCTGGTACTTTGACTTTCTCAACCTGGAAAAGTCACTCAAGAAAAACACCACGCCGGCCACACCGGCCATCTCGCTGATGCGTGCTTTACGAGTACAGTTGGAGCATATTTTTGCCGAAGGTGTCGAGCAGCGTTATGCCCGCCATGCCCGCCTGGCGCAGCGCACCCAGCAGTGGGCGCAAGAGCAGGGTTTCCAGTTGATGGCCGAAGAAGGCTATCGCTCGCCGACAGTCACCACTGTCACCAATACGCGCCAAGTCGATATCCAAGCGCTCAATGACTTTCTCTCCGGCGAGCAGATGGAAATTTCCGATGGCTACGGCATCTTCAAAGGCAAGGCTTTCCGCATCGCACATATGGGTGAGGTCAACGACGCCGACCTGGAACGGCTGCTGGCCGCCATTGACCTCTATTTAGCCGCAAGCGAAGGGAATGAATCTCTGTGACTGTGATCGATCTGCGCAGCGATACCGTCACCAGGCCGACGCCGGCCATGCGTCGCGCCATGGCCGAAGCAGTTGTTGGCGATGATGTCTATGGTGAAGACCCGACGGTCAATGCACTGGAAGAGCGAGTGGCGGCTCTACTGGGTATGGAGGCTGCCGTCTATGTGCCCAGCGGCACAATGGGCAACCTGCTCGCCGTGCTCAGCCACTGCGGCCGCGGTGACGAGATGATCCTGGGCGACCAGGCGCATATCTTTATGTATGAGCGGGGCGGTTCGGCGGCCCTCGGTGGTGTGCATCCGCGCACCTTGCCTAACCTGCCCAACGGTGAGCTTGACCTGGATCAGGTCGCCGCCGCCGTGCGGGACGAAAATGACCACTATCCGGTGAGCCGCTTGCTGGCGCTGGAGAATACGCACAACCGCTGCGGCGGGCGTGTGCTGCGCCCCGCGTATGTCGCGGCCGCCGGCGCACTGGCGCACAGCCGCGGCCTCAGCCTGCATGTAGATGGGGCGCGGCTGTGGAATGCAGCCGTTGCCTTGGGTGAAGCGCCGGCTCGACTTGTGGCCGGCGCGGACAGCGTCAGCGTCTGTTTTTCTAAGGGGCTGGGCGCTCCAGTCGGCTCAGCGCTGGCCGGCAGCCGTCCGTTTATCCGCCAGGCGCGGCGGATGCGCAAGCAAGTGGGCGGCGGCATGCGCCAGGCCGGTATTCTGGCCGCGGCCTGTCTGGTGGCGCTGGACGAGATGGTGGATCGGCTGGCGGAGGATCATGCGAACGCACGCCTGCTGGCCCAGGGATTGGCTGCCACCGCCGGCATTGAACTCGACCCCACTGCTGTGGAAACCAATATTGTCTACTTTGACGTCGACTGCGCCGCCCAGACGGCCGCCCAGCTTTCTGCCGCTTTAGCCCACAGGGGTGTACTGATGAATCCGACCGGGTCGCAGCGGCTGCGCGCCGTCACCAATTATCAGGTGACGACGGCGGATATTGAAGTCGTTTTGGGCGCCATCGAAGAAAGTATCGGCTAGAAAGCCGCGCCAGGAGAGCATTGCCTGGCCTGCTGCCTACTTCAGCAGGCGGGCCGGCACCAACAGCCGCAGTTGGCCCGCCCCCCAGCGCAGTTGGTTCCAACGGGCGATGTCGAGTTCAAAATAGGCCAGGGTAGCCGTAATCAGCGTCAGCACACTGTTGTCCGCTGCGCCGCTGCACAGCCCGGCGGCCAACTCTTCCAGCCCGGGGTTGTGGCCGATGAGCACTACATGTTCAGCATCTTCGGGTGCACGGCGCAGCAGTTCCAGCAGGGTGTCCGGCTCAGCGAGATAGACTGCCGATTCCCAGGTCACGGCCTGCTCCAGCCCCAACGCAGCCGCCAGATGATCGGCTGTCTGCGCCGCACGTGCAGCCGGCGAACTGAGGATGCAATCCGCTTTAGGCTCGAACTCACGCAGCAACGCCCCTAACCGCAGCGCATCTTTGTGGCCGCGCGCCGTCAGGGGACGGGCAAAGTCGTTGGGATAGCCTTCCGGCCGCTCCGCCTTCGCATGGCGCACTAGACTTAAAATCTTCACGGTTTCCCCCTCATGCTGTGGCGGCTGCTGCAAAACAGCGGTGGGCGCCTAGCGCGTATTGGACGCGGCGGGCGCGGCGGCGAATGGCGGGCGCAAGCGGAACAGCCGCTGCGCCGTGTAATAGTAATCCACCAATTGGTCCATCGTTGCGCGCCACGAACGGGTGCGAGCGTGCTGCAGCGCGCCCGCCGCCAGTTGGCTGCGTAACTGCGGTTGTGTGCGCAGCCACATCACCTGCTGGCGCATCTGCTCCGGCTGCAGCGGGTCAAAGAAAAGACCATTTTGGCCGTCGACCACCGTGTCCAGCACACCGCCCGTGTGCGCGGCAATCACCGGCACGCCGCACGCCATCGCCTCTAGCGCCACCAGGCCGAACGTCTCCGTCGTGGAAGGAAAAATAAAGGCGTCAGCGGCGCGATAGGCTTCGACCAGCTCCTGGCCGCGCAGATAGCCCGGCAGAACTGTGGGCGTGCCGGCAAAATAACGCTTCATCTGCTCATGGCCGGGGCCGTCACCAATTAAAGCCAGCCGGATGTTTTCGTCCGGGAACAGCTGGTCGCGCAGCAACTGCAGTCCCTTTTCCGGCGCCTGCCGCCCGACGTTGACCAACAGAAACTTGTCCGGCTCGCCGCCGCTCAGCCGTTCTCGCAGCGCGGCGTTTTGTGGGCCGGGTGTGAACAATTCGGTGTCAATGCCGCGCCGCCACCAGCGCACACGCCGGAAGCCCTGGCGGCGCAGATCGCTGCGGATCGCTGTGGACGGGCAGAGATTCAACTCGGCACGGTTGTGCAGGGAGCGCAGATAGCGCCACAAGAGCGGCGCTGCAAAGCCATAGCCATACGCTTGTGCGTAGCGCGCCAGATCGGTGTGAAACGAAGCGACAATGGGTACACGCAATCGCCGCGCATACGACATGCCAAACGGGCCGAGAAAAAAGGGGTTGACGACATGGACAAGGTCAGGCTCAAACGCCGATACTTTGCGCCAGACAAACTGGCGCGGGATATTGATGTGTAGTTCGGGGTAGAAAGGCACGCGTGGGCCGCCCACGCCCACAATTTCGGCCCCCGCATAGTGGGTCGGGCCGCCAGGCGGGCCAAACAGCAATACCTCATGTCCCAGTTCCTGGAGGCGCTGTAGCATCAGACATAAAACGCTGACAATGCCGTCGATTTTGGGTAGAAACGTCTCGGTAAAAACAGCTATTTTGAGTCGTCGTGAAGCGAGCGCCATAAGCAAAGTATAGCCTATCTCGTGGAGAAGCGCGCTACTGCAAGGGAGTGTGTGACGCCATACAAGTACAGGCTGACTTGCAACATGGTTGTCTGTCGTTTATCCTCTCGGCAGTGTATCTGCAGCAGTTTACCTTTTTTATCCGATTCAATCAGGTGAGGAGCAAGGCGGCAGTATGGTAGGCGGCGAACGCATTATCGTCTTTGGTGGAGACGGCTTTTGTGGCTGGCCCACGAGTCTACGCCTTTCGCGCGAGGGTTACGATGTCACCATTGTAGACAACTTGTCGCGGCGCAAAATTGATGTCGAACTGGGCTGCCAGTCGCTGACCCCAATCCAGCCGATCGAGACGCGGCTGCGCCAGTGGGAAGCGATCAGCGGGCATAAAATTGACTATTATAATATAGATGTCGCGAGCGATTACACGGCAGTGGAGCAGTTGATCCGGCAGGTTGAACCCAAAGCGGTCGTTCATTTTGCCGAACAGCGCGCTGCACCCTATTCAATGAAGTCCCCGCGCCACAAGCGTTACACGGTCGAGAACAACACCAGCACCACACACAATATTCTGTGCGCCATCGTCGAGTCCGGTCTGGATGTGCACATGGTTCATCTGGGCACAATGGGTGTCTATGGCTATGGTACGGCAGGCATGGCAGTGCCGGAAGGCTATCTGCCGGTCAAGGTGGACACGCCCAGCGGCGAACGCGCCATCGATATCCCCTATCCGCCCAATCCCGGCAGCATCTACCACATGACCAAGACATTGGATGCGCTGTTGTTCTTCTATTACAACAAGAATGACGGCGTGCGGGTGACTGACCTGCACCAGGGTATCGTATGGGGAACCAACACCGAAGAAACGCTGCTTGACCCCGCCCTGGTCAACCGCTTTGACTATGAAGGCGATTACGGCACGGTGCTCAATCGATTTCTGGTGCAGGCCGGCGTGGGCCATCCGCTCACTGTCTACGGCAGCGGCGGCCAGACACGCGCCTTTATCCACATCCGCGATACAGTGCGCTGCGTTGCACTAGCCATTAAGCACCCGCCGGCGCACAAAGAACGGGTCAAAATCTTCAACCAGGCGACCGAAACACACCGCGTCAGCGACCTGGCTGATCTGGTGGCGCGCCTGACCGGCGCAGAGGTGCGCTACTACATCAACCCGCGCAATGAAGCCTGGGACAACGAGTTGATCATTCACAACGAGCAGTTCTTGAATCTGGGCTTGAACCCCACCCGCTTGAGCGAAGGGCTGCTGTACGAAGTCTATGAGGTGGCCGCTCGCTACCACGACCGTGTGAACATGAGCAAGATCATCAGCGATTCGCGTTGGCGGCCGGATATTCCTGTCGACCGCACCGGCTCGCCCATGCGCTTTGATTCGATGCCTGTGTATTGACCCTGCGCTCAGCCGAAATACACCAAAAGGCGGATTGGCAAAAAGGTTGCGCACCGCTATACTCAGCTCACGCCGCAGAGGTTGTCCGGCGCTGGGAAGCATACTTCTGCAAGGAGCCGCCCTTATGATTTAACTCTTACGCATGGGAAAGCGAGCGCATGACCCGCTGTTCAACAGCGGGTGACGAGGACGGGGTTCCTGGCCGGAAAGCCAGGCTAACCGCCGGCAGACGGCGGGAAAATCGACACATCAGCGGATGCCCCTGGGCCGCCTCCACCGGCCCATCCCAAACCAACTGGTTTGCGGAGACAACCTTTCCCCATCGCAACATGGCAAGCGGGCGCACAAAGAGCACCGGCAACGGGCGGAACAACGGCGCCAGGCAGTGGATCAGAGACAAATCGTGAATCAAAGACAGTGCAGCCGCACGAGCGGCCTGCACTATCTGCCATTTGCGCTTGGCTGCAGCCTGAACTTGTCTGACATCCCAAGGGGAGGGATTATCATGTGTGGAATCGTCGGGTATATTGGGGCCGCGGATGCGGCGCCGGTTGTTATGCATGGGTTACGCCAGTTGGAATACCGCGGCTACGATTCGGCCGGGCTGGCCGTGCTGGATGGCAAGGGGTGTATTCAGGTGCGGCGTGAGGCGGGCAAGCTTGTCAACCTGGCGCAGGCGTTGGAGAACGCGCCGGTGCAAGGAAAGGTCGGTGTCGGCCACACGCGCTGGGCCACCCACGGTCCGCCCAGCCGGCGCAACGCCCACCCGCACAGCAGCGCCGACGGTGATCTGGTCGTAGTGCAAAACGGCATCGTCGAAAATTTTCTGGAGCTGCGCTGCCGTCTGCAAGAGCAGGGTTATATTTTTCAGAGTGACACCGACACCGAAGTCATCGTTCACCTGATCCACCACCACTACCACAACGGCTGTGCCGGCAAGTTAGAAGATGCCGTGCGCCAAACGTTGGGCGAACTCAAGGGTCCAAGCGCCATCGTTGTGCTTAGCCGTCTGCATCCCGACCGCCTGATCGCCGCGCGGCTGGGCAACGCCGGCGGTGTCGTCGTCGGCTATGGCGACGGTGAGATGTTCATTGCCAGCGATGTGCCTGCCATTCTGCGTCACACGCGCCGGCTGGCTTTTTTGGAGAGCCGCCAGATGGTGGTCGTCACCGCCAACAGTGTCTGCTACTCCACGCTGGAAGGGCAGCCCGTCACTAAGGAGGTGGTGCAGATTGATTGGGACCCGCTGGCAGCCGAAAAGGGCGAATATCGTCACTTTATGCAAAAAGAGATTTACGAGCAGGGGCGCAGCCTCACCGACACCCTGCGCAGCCGGCTGGACTTTGCACGCAGCAGTGTCGCGCTGGATACACTGCAACTTTCGCCGGCGCAGCTTCAGCGGATCAGCAAGCTGACGATCGTCGCCTGCGGCACCAGCTACTATGCAGCTTTGGCCGGCAAACACTACATCGAGCGGCTGGCGCGGCTGCCGGTTGAGGTGGATTACGCCAGCGAGTTCCGCTACCGCCAGCCGTTGGTTGACCCCTCACATCTGGTATTGGCCATCACGCAGAGCGGCGAGACGGTAGACACGCTGGCCGCGCTGGAAGAGGCGCGCAGCGGCGGCGCCTTTACGGCGGCCATTGTCAACGCTATCGGCAGCCAGGCCGTGCGCGTCACCGACGGCTATATTTACATGCAGGCTGGCCCAGAGATCGGCGTTGCCTCGACCAAAGCCTTCACCGCTTCCGTCACCGATCTTTACCTGCTGGCGCTCTATCTGGGTGAGGCGCGCGGGGTGCTGGCGCAATCTGTGCGGGCGGCGCTGGTGCAGGAACTGGCCACGCTGCCGGGGTTGGCAGGGCAGTTGTTGGAAGAGGCGTGGCGCAGCGGCTTCTATGCCCAACTGGCCGAGCGTTTTCACCTCTATACCAACTTTATGTATCTGGGGCGCGGGATTAACTACCCGATTGCGCGTGAAGGCGCGCTCAAGCTCAAGGAGATCAGCTATATCCACGCCGAAGGCTATCCGGCGGGCGAAATGAAGCATGGCCCCATCGCCCTGATTGATCCCTCCATGCCGACTGTCGTTGTCGCCCCACGGGACAGTGTATACGACAAAATGGTCAGCCAGGTTGAGCAGGTCAAAGCGCGTAATGGGCTGGTGTTGGCCGTTGCCCAGAGCGACGACCATGTCATGGCCGCCAAAGCCGACGCCATTTTGCCCATCCCGGCCGCCAGCGAATGGTTGACCCCCATTCTAGCCGTCCTGCCGCTGCAGCTTTTCGCTTATGAAATGGCCGTGCGCCGTGGTGCAGATGTCGACCAGCCGCGCAATCTAGCCAAAAGCGTAACTGTGGAATAGGTGGCTGCGTCTACTATAATAACAACGATTGTCAGGATTCTGTAAGATAGGTTCGGCCCGCGATAGGCTAAGATTCGCTTAGATTTATCGTTGTGCCGGCCGTCCTCTGACAGCAGCGCTTACTTACTCATGGGCGATTCAGCCGAGAGTTGTATTTCGCCGTGTCAAAGATAACAGCCACCGCCATGGCTGGGATACATGTGACTCAATTCACACGTATCCGACAGCGACGCGGTGCTGTGCGCTCGACTGGCTTCTGTCCTGGAGATGTATTTTGGTGTCTACTCTGTCTGCTCTACCCGCGGGATCAGATACTGCCCGTGAACCGATTGCGATTATCGGCGTCGGCTGCCGCTTTCCCGGCGGCATCCGCGGGCCGCGTGTGTTCTGGCAGGCGCTGGTGGATGGCATTGACGCCATCACCACCATCCCCAGCAGCCGCTTTGATGTCGACCGCTACTACGACAGCCGGCCTGCGACGCCCGGCAAACTCATGTCGCAGTGGGGCGGCTATCTGGAAGATGTCGAGCAGTTTGACGCCTATTTCTTTGGCATCTCCCCGCGCGAGGCTGACCGTCTGGACCCCCAGCAGCGTCTGCTGCTGGAAGTAGCCTGGGAAGCCCTGGAAGACGCCGGCCAGCGCCCGCGTGATCCTGCCTTGCGCGAAACCGGTGTCTTTGCCGGCGTCTGGCTCAATGACTACGAAACCAGGTTGTTTCACAACCCGGCCAACAGCGACTTCTACATGACCACCGGCAGCGGGCGCTATGCCGCCGCCGGCCGTCTCTCCTACTCGTTTGGCTTCCAAGGCCCCAGTTTGACGGTAGACACCGCCTGCTCGTCTTCGCTGGTCGCCGTGCATCTGGCTTGCCAAAGCCTGCGCAGCGCCGAGTGCAATCTGGCCCTGGCCGGCGGCGTCAATGTGATCCTGCAGCCGCAGATCACCATTGCCTATTCCCAGTCGAAAATGATGGCCCCTGATGGCCGTTGCAAATTTGGTGACGCGCGCGGCGACGGGTATGTGCGCAGCGAAGGCGCCGGTGTTGTCGTGCTCAAGCGTCTGCACGACGCCCTCGCCGATGGCGACCCCATTTATGCCGTCATCCGAGGCAGCGCCGTCAACAACGACGGACGCAGCAGCGGCTTTCTCGCCACACCGGGAACCGCAGGGCAAGAAGATCTGCTGCGCAAAGCCTATCGCTCGGCAGGCGTCGCACCCAGCCAGGTGCAGTATGTGGAAGCGCATGGCACCGGCACGCGCGCCGGCGACCCGGTGGAAATTGAGGCGCTTGGCACAGTGCTGGGCGAAGGGCGGCCCGCCGGCCAGTTCTGCTGGGTAGGCTCGGTAAAAACCAATCTGGGTCACACCGAGGGCGCGGCCGGTGTGGCCGGGCTGATCAAGGTGGCGCTTGCCCTTAAGCACCACCTGCTGCCGGCCAGCCTCCACTTCCAGACGCCCAATCCCGCCATACCCTGGGAGCGGCTGCCTGTCCGCGTGGCGGCGGAGACGCTGCCGTGGCCTGCCCACAGCGGGCGCGCCACCGCCGGCGTCAGCGCTTTCGGCATTGCCGGCACCAATGCCCATGTCGTGTTGGAAGAAGCGCCTGTGGCGAGCGAGCCATCCGCCGTCGCCACGGACGCAGCGCCGACTGGCTCTGCCTATGTGCTGCCGATCTCGGCGCACACACCGGTTGCATTGGGCGAACTGGTGGCCGGCTATCGCTCGCTGCTGGCTGCGCCGGGTGCGCCGCCGCTGGCCGATCTTGCTTATACTGCTGGGGTGCGCCGCACGCACCAGGCCTTGCGTGCCGCCTTTGTCGCTGCGTCGCCGCA
>JBBRBX010000022.1:0-56995 GCA_038205395.1 Caldilineales bacterium | reverse complement strand
TCAGCAAAGACATCGCCATTTGACTCCTTTGTCTGATTTGCAGAAAACGATCTTGGCTCTACTTGGCATCCCAACTGCTATCTATCATCGTCTTACCGCCAATTCCTCAATACCAACGTGAAAAATGACCGAACCGTGAGTATTCAGGCACGAAATAGCGGATCAAAATCCCAGCAAACCACAACATACAGTGGCTAATAGCGGCTTTCCATCTCGCTAAGCGGGTATAATGCGTCTCCAGGGGTTACGCCTTTATCCATATATTGTGTAGTCGCAAATCCAACCTACTACATATTGCGGTTAATGTTCAGTTATCATGCCTGAATAGTCACGTTATTTCTACAAAGGAGCAGCAACATAGTTAAAGAATTTCGCGATTTTATCATGCGCGGCAATGTGATCGATCTTGCCGTGGCTGTCGTCATCGGCGGCGCGTTTGGCGCCATCGTCACCTCCCTCGTCAACGACATCCTGACGCCTTTGCTGGGCATTTTGATGGGAGGTGTTGACTTTACCGCGCTGGCGGTGACAGTGGGGAATGCCCAATTGCTCTATGGCAACTTTATCCAAGCCATTATCAATTTTTTGATCATTGCCCTGGCGTTATTTGTGATCGTCAAGGCGACCAACAGTGTCATGCGCGAGAAGGTGGAGTCGCCGGCCGAGCCGCCCGTGCCTACCTTGGAAGAGAAGCTGCTGACCGAGATCCGCGATCTGCTCAAGGCGCAGAACCTGCGCCCCTAGCCGGCAGGCCAACCAATCAGGCCGGGTTTCGCACGGAAACCCGGCCTGCTCATTTCTCTAAGTTGCCCTACTTCAACGTCCTACCCCAGCATCCTACCCCAGTGTCGCCACCAGGACAGCCTTGATCGTATGCATGCGGTTCTCGGCCTCATCCCACACAATCGAGGCGTTGGATTCAAAAACCGCATCGGTTACTTCCATCGCTTCAATGCCGAATTTTTCATAGATCTGCTTGCCGATCTTGGTGCTGCGGTCGTGAAACGCCGGCAGACAGTGCATAAACTTGACCTGCGGGTTGCCCGCCGCCGCCAGCATCTGCTCATTCACCTGGTAAGGCATCAGTTGTTCGATGCGTTCCGCCCATACGCTGTCCGCTTCGCCCATCGACACCCACACATCGGTATAGATGTAATCCACACCGGCCACGCCCTCTTGGACACGCTCGGTCAGCATCAGGCGCGCGCCGCTGGCGGCGGCGATCTCCCGGCACTGCGCCACCAATTCAGGGCTGGGCCACAGCGACTGCGGCGCGCAGAGCCGCACATCCATCCCCAGCTTGCAGCCGATGACCATGAGAGAATTGCCGGAGTTGTAGCGTGCATCGCCCACATAGCAGTAGGCGATCTGCTCCAGCGGCTTGGGGCTGTGCTCCTGCATGGTCAGCACATCGGCCAGCATCTGCGTAGGGTGAAACTCGTTGGTCAGCCCGTTGTAGACCGGCACTCCCGCATACTTGCCCAGCTCCTCAACGATCTCCTGGCCAAAGCCGCGGTATTCAATGGCGTCATACATGCGCCCCAGCACGCGCGCAGTATCCTTGATCGATTCCTTATGGCCGATCTGTGTGCCTTCCGGCCCCAGATAGGTGACATGCGCCCCCTGGTCATAGGCGGCCACCTCAAAGGCGCAGCGGGTGCGCGTGGAGGTCTTTTCAAAAATCAGCGCGATGTTCTTGCCCACCAGGCGCGGCTGTTCGTAGCCTGCGTATTTGGCTGCCTTCAACTCTGCCGCCAGCCGCAGCAGATGTTTCAACTCTTCGCTGGTAAAATCCAATTCTTTGAGAAAATGGCGGCCGCGTAGATTGACTGGCATACAAAAAGCTCCTGACTGCTGATGGGTGCGGATGAAATTTTTTCCTATTATACCGTAGGAATCTCTTCTTTGCTCCCCTGCGCCGGAACGAGTACACTGAGGCCGCACACGACAATAACCAATAAATTAATCAATAAACTGATGTGACTGCACCCACCTATTTGCTAAAGGAGTCTAACGCGATGAAACGTAAGCAATTCGTTGTACTGCTGCCGGCATTGCTCATGCTGGCGCTATTGGTCAGCGGCTGCCAATCCGTCCTTTTGCAGCCCACCACCCCGGCGGCTGCACCAGCCACAGGCGAAACTACGGCTGAAGCCACCGCCGACACTGCCGCCGCCGCACCGCAGCCCGTCAACGTCGTCTATGACGTGCCGGACTTGCAGGGGCGCGTGATTGCCGCGGCTGTGGCCAATGACTACACGCCACTGCAATTTGTCGATCCGAAGACGGGTGCAGCCGTGGGCTGGGAATATGACGCCGTGGAGGAGATCTGCCGGCGGCTGAACTGTGTCGTGGAGTGGCAGGCGACTTCCTGGGACGCGATGATCCCGGCAGTGGCCGGCGGCCAGTTTGATGTCGGCATGGACGGGATCACGATTACGGACGAGCGCAAGCAGCAGGTGGATTTCTCGGATCCGTACATGACAAGCCAGCAGTTTATGCTGGTGGGGGCAGGCGAAAGCCGCTTTGACAGCAAGGAAGCCTTCGCTGCCGACAGCGAGCTGCGCATCGGCGCGCAGGCCGGCACCTCCGGTTTCTACACAGCCGTCTACGATATTCTGGACGGCGACGAGCAGAACTCGCGCATCCAGTTGTTCGATAACTTCGGCGCCTCGGTGCAGGCGCTGCTGGCGGGAGATGTGGATATGGTCTTGGTGGATGCCGCCTCCGGGCGCGGCTACATCGGGGCCAACCCGGACAAGTTGAAGATCGTGGGCGACGCCATCAAGAGTGAGGAATTTGGCTTTATCTTCCAACAAGGCTCCGACCTGGTTGCGCCGTTCAACGCCGCCATCGCCACCATGAAGGAAGACGGCTTCACCTCCTATCTCGACAACAAGTGGTTCTTCTTGTACGATCCCAGCCGGTAATTGTGTCGTTACGGCTTAATGCAGGCGCCAGTATTTCATCTGGGAAATACTGGCGCCTGAGAAGTAAGGAACAGGCCATGAGCACAACCTATATCATCTCTACGGCTCGCACCCCGATCGGGAAGTTTGGTGGAGTTTTGAAGGATGTGTCGCCGGTGGACTTGGGGGCGCATGTCATGCAGGCTGCGGTTGCGCGCGCCGGGATCGACGCTGCCGACCTCGATCTGTACATATTCGGCAATATTCTCAAACATGGCCACGGCCAACTGGTGCCGCGCCACGCCGCCATCAAAGCCGGCATTCCGGTGCAGGTGGACGGCTATGCCGTCGATATGCTTTGCTCCTCCGGGATGATGAGCACAATGAATGCCGACAACGCCATTCGCGCCGGTGATGCTGACCTGGTGCTGGCGGGCGGGATTGAATCGATGTCGCAGGCGGGCTTTGTGCTCTCGCACCGCGCCCGCTGGGGCTATAAATTGTTGATCGGCGAGGGGCGCGAACAACTGCACGACGCCCTGCTGGTGGACGGCCTGACCGATCCGATGACCGGTGAACTGATGGGGGAAGAGACCGAGCGGCTGTGTGCAGAATATGGGGTGACGCGCAGCGCGCTGGACGAGGTTGCGTTTTTGTCCAACACGCGTGCCGCCGCCGCCACAGCCGCGGGCAAATTCACCGCCGAAATTGTGCCGATCACTGTGCAGGAGCGGCGCAAGACGCTGGTTGTCGACCAGGATGAGGGCTTTCGCCCCGATACGACGATGGAGACGCTGGCCGGGCTGCGCCCGTCGTTCCGCAAGGACGGCCTGTTGACGGCGGGCAACTCCAGCCAGATTTCAGACGGCGCGGCGGCGCTGCTGCTGGCCAGTGAAGCGGCTGTGGATCGCTACAAACTGCAGCCGATTGCACGCATCTTGGGCAAAGCCCAGGCCGGGGTGGAGCCGTGGCGTTTTGTCGAAGGACCGGTGCCGGCAGTCCGCAAGTTGAGCGAGAAGCTGCAAATGGATCTCGATGCGTTTGACCTGTTTGAAAACAACGAGGCGTTTGCGCTCAACAATGTGCTGCTGAGCAGCATCCTTGAAGTGCCTTACGCACGCATCAACGTGTATGGGGGTGCGATTGCGCTGGGCCACCCGATCGGGGCTTCGGGTGCGCGCATCATCGTCACCTTAATCCATGCGCTGCGCCAGGAAGGCAAGCGGCGGGGCATTGCCTCCCTCTGTCATGGCATCGGCGGTGGGACAGCGGTGGCGGTGGAACTGGTTTGATGCAGTCACGCCCGTACAAGCGCAGCTGTACAAGCGCGGCAAGTCGGCTAGAGCATGCGCACCAGCACTTGCGCCTTGCTCCACAGTTCTTCCAGTTTATAGTGTTCGCGTGTTTCTGCCGTAAAGAGGTGGACGATCACATCGCCATAGTCCAACAGAGACCAGCCCCCGCCCTGGCCGGACAGCCCTTCGGCGTGCAGCGGGCGGATATTTTGTTGGAGCTTGAGCTTTTCCTGCACAATGTCTTCGATCGCGCGCGCCTGGCGCTCGTTATCGACCGTGGCGATGATGAAGTAAGCGGCGATGCTGGTAAGTTCGTGGACGTCTAACAGTACAATATCAGAGGCTTGTCGATCCTCGATGATGTCTACAATCTGCCGTGCAAGAGTAATGCTGTCCAGAGGTTCCTCCTCAGTAAAAGATAAAACAAAGCGTGTTGTTGGTGCTGCTTAATTCTAGCACTTGCTGTCAAGGCGCGCTAAAGGCGAGACGTGTCAGATTTTTGAGTGGTTCGAGCTCGCCTCTCATTTGGGCTGCACTCCCAAAAAATTTTGGTTCTTGACAACGCTTCCTCTGCATGTTAGTATAGGTCATCGATAACATATCGGACCTTCCTGTTCAAGTTCATCAATTTTGGAGATTACTGCGTGGCTGAGCAGAACAACAGCCATCGTTTGCGCATGATTGACGTCGCGCGTAAAGCCGGCGTTTCCACCGCAACCGTAGGCCGCGTATTGCACAACCGGGGCTATGTCTCGGAAGATACGCGTGAGCGGGTCGAAAAGGCGATCCACGAAAGCGGCTTTCAGATTAACCTGGTCGCACAGAGCTTGCGCCGCCAGCGCACCCGCACGATCGGCCATATCCTCACGCATCTGCTGCCCAACCCCTTTTTTGCCGGTGTAGAGGTGGGTGTTGAAGAGGTTGCCGTCGAGCAAGACTACAATGTTATGCTCTGGAACGCACTGGACAGCGCCGGCCGCGAACGTGAGGGGGTGGAGGCTTTTATCCAGCGGCAGGTGGAAGCCATTATCTTTACAACGCCGCGCAGCGCCGCCAATGTGGAACTGGCACTCAAGGCAGGTCTTGAAGTCGTACAGGTGGAACGTCCTGTCGCTGTCGATTCGCACATGGTGCTGGTCGATAACTATGTCGGGGCCCGCGCCGCTGTGGAGCATCTCCTCGAGTTGGGCCATCGGCGCATCGGCTATTTGGGCAAGATATTGGTTGGCTCGCCGGAACTTGTGGACAACCAACGTTACCGGGGCTACCTTGATGGGCTGGCGGCCGCAGGCGTTGCGGCGCTGGATGAGTGGGTTCTGCTGGATTTAGATCCCTATTTGATTGAAGACGGCTATCGTGGCCTGCGTCTGCTGCTGACCCGCGATCCGCAGGTGACGGCACTCCTGGTGTTTTCCGATATTATGGCTGCCGGTGTTTTTCAGGCGCTCTATGATCTGAAGCTGCGGGCGCCGGAAGATGTGTCTGTCATCGGTTTTGACAATACCTATGCGCCATATTTATCCCCTCCTCTAACCACGGTAGCGATTCCTATGGTGGAGGTAGGTAAGGCGGCAGCGCAAGTCGCTATCGATGCGCTTGAAAATCGCCAGCGTAAACTGCGCTATTACGGCAAAAAGTTAGCCACGCAGTTGATTGTGCGCCAGTCAACGGCTCCGCCACACATTTAGATTTGTGTGCGGTGCACCCAGGGCAAACAGCCCGTTCTTTTTTGTGTATATGTTATCGATAACATATAGAGTGTGTAGTGCTTCCCGTTCGTTGCCTAAGGAGAAAAAAGATGAAGAGGTTTATCGGCAGTACGATTGTTCTGTTGCTGGTTCTCGTCTTGGCAGGCTGTGCCTCCGTACCTGCCGCACAGCCCGCGACCGGCACGGACAGCAGCGCCGCTGCAGACGCGTCCGGCGCCGCAGACACGAATGCGGCGGTCACGCTGCGCGTCATGGACAGCTTTACCGATGAAGCCATGAACGCCGGCATTGAAAAGCTGGACGAAATGTTTATGGCGCAAAACCCCGATATCAAAATCCAGCGTGAGGCCGTGCAGACGGAAGATATGCGCACGATTGTGCAGACCACGCTGGCCGCCAACGAAGCGCCGGACATCATCTACTACGATACCGGCCCTGGTTTTGCCGGCGTGCTTGCCAAGGCTGGCCTGATCCGCCCGATCGACGATCTCTACACCCAGTATAATTGGGATCAGCGGATATTCCCTTGGACAAAGGCTCGCACAACCTTTGACGGCAAGGTGTACGGGATCGGCAATGAACTCGAGTTCTACGGCGCCTACTACAACAAGAACCTGTTTGACCAACTAGGGCTGACCATTCCCCAGACCTATGACGACTTGTTGGCCATGTGCCAGGTGGCCAAGGATAACGGCTTGATTGCCATCTCGTTTGCCGATCAAGGCAAATGGCCGGCCTATCACATGTTCAGCATTGTGGCCAACAATGTGCTGGGCAAAGAAAAGATGGATGCGCTGTTGTTTGGCGATGGACGTTGGGATGACCCCGAAGTCGTGGACGCCATCGGTATCTGGTTTACTGAGATGAACGACGCCGGCTGCTTTATTCCTGACACGGCGGCAGTCAGCTATGACGATGGCGCCACGTTGTTCTACAACGGGCAGGCGTTGATGCACTTCACCGGCACCTGGCTGATTGGGCGCGTGTTGGAAAATGCACAAGATTTTGAAGTGGGCTGGCTTTTCTTCCCTGCGGTGGGAGGTAAACCGGTGCTGCCGCCCGCCGGCCTTGGCTCCGGCTACTTTATTTCCAGCAACAGCCAGAATATAGAGGCGGCCGGCAAGTACCTGGATTTCCTCTTCAGCAAAGAAGCGGCGCCGGTGTGGATGGAAGACGTCAAGATCGTTCTACCTATGAATGTAGACGCTTCTAAATACAACCTGCCGGACCTGTTCAAATTCGTTGTTGATGCGTTGGCGCAGCAGGAAATGGGCTATAACATCGATGTGTTGACCCCCGACAATTTTAATTCCATGATGGGTGATGGTTTCCAGGCTGTGCTGCTGGGTGAAAAAAGCGCAGAGCAGCAGGGCGCCGATCTGCAGGCAGCTTGGGAACAAGCGGTTGCCGATGGCAAGGTGCAGCGCTAAAGCTTGCGTCTGAGGGAGTTACGTCACGTTTGGGTGTGAAGGGTGGCGGCGCCGATGCAACCGGCGCCGCCACCGTAACCGGCTGGAGTGTTGGCAATGATTGGACAAAAGGCAACCGATATTCGGCTGCACAGCGCCCCGCAACGCAAAAGCGGCGTGCGGCGCTGGCTGCAGCGCAATCGTACAGGGTTCCTGTTTATTTTGCCTGCCTTGCTCTTTTACCTGATGTTTTTTGTACAGCCGTTCTTTAACACGGTCTACTACAGTTTTACGGATTGGAACGGCGTAAACCCTACTAAGCAGTTTGTCGGCTTTGCCAATTACATACGCATGTTTGGCGACAGGCTGCTGTGGCTCTCTTTGCGCCATAACCTGATTTGGATTGCAGTGGGTACGGTCGCCCCCATTGTCCTCGCCCTGCCTTTGGCCTTGATTCTATCCAACATCAAGCGCGGGCGGCTTTTCTTCCAAACCGGCTACTTTATGCCTCACATCCTGTCCGGCGTGGTCATCGCCATGATCTGGGGCTGGATCTATAACCCATTGTTTGGCCTGCTGAATTATGTGCTGCGGGCAGTAGGGCTGGATTCGCTGACGCGCGGCTGGCTGGGGGACCCCAACACGGCCTTATACGCCATCATTGTTGCCGCCGTCTGGGGCTACTTTGGTTTTTGCCTGGTAATCTTCATGGCCGGGCTGCAGAACTTGGACATTGATCAGATTGAAGCCTCACGCATTGACGGCGCCAATGCCATCCAGCGCTTCTGGTACGTAATCGTGCCGCAGATGCGGTATGTGTTGAATATGGTGATTGTCTATACGTTGATCGGTGGCTTTAACGTTTTTGACATCGTGTATGTCATGACCAGGGGCGGTCCAGCCAATCATACGGAATTGATCGGCACCCATACCTATAAAATGGCTTTTCAGGAAAACCAAATTGGCTATGGCGCCACATTGGCTATGTTGATGATGGTGCTGTCTCTGGTGACTTCCCTGCTTTACAACATACTGCGCAACCGAGGAGATGCTGAATCATGAATCATTCTATGCGCAGTGGCAGTTCGGAGCAGCAGCATGGCTCTGTGACCACGATTCACACCAGCCGTGCCCGCTGGCGCAAAGCAGTAAGCGCCTTGCTGCAGTATCTCCTGCTGCTGATCGTTCTGCTCGTCGCTTTGGCGCCTATCCTGTTGATGTGGATGTCGGCTTTTAAGACGCGCCAAGAAATCAGTGTAAATCCGCTGGCGCTGCCGACTGCGTTTACACTCTCCAATCTGGTGCAGGCTTGGACGGTAGGTCGCTTCGGCCAGTATGTAGGCAACTCAATTCTTGTGACCATACCCGTCGTATTGAGCGTTGTGCTGCTCTCGGCAATGGCTGGTTATGGTTTTGCGCGCCATCAATTTTGGGGCCGCCAGTTTGTTTTTTATGCCTTCTTGATTGGCCTGATGGTGCCCTTTCAGTCCATTATGATCCCGCTCTACTTCAACATCAAGAACCTGGGGCTGCTGGGCACCTACTGGGCGATGATTTTGCCGGCTGTAGGCTTGGGGCTGCCGTTCGGTATTTTTCTCTTGCAGTCCTTTTTCCGTGGCCTGCCGCATGAGTTGGGCGACTCGGCACGCGTGGACGGCTGTAACGAGTTTCAGGTCTTCTGGCGTGTGCTGCTGCCGCTAGCCAGGCCTGCGGTTTCCTCGCTGGTCGTCTTTCAATTTATGTGGACATGGAACGCTTATCTGATGCCGCTGCTGCTGCTAAACCAGGAAGCGCTGCGGCCCATTACTTTGGGGTTGATGTTCTTCCAAGGGCGTTACACCAGTGACTATGCGCTCATTTCAGCCGGCGTCACGATTGTTACATTTCCAATCATCATTATTTATGTGGCCATGCAGCGCCAGTTCTTGCGCGGTTTGACGGCAGGCGCCTTGCGGGGCTGACCATTTTTGGGTTTTGTTCTCTTTTCTTATCAAGCGCAGCGCAACAGCGGCTGACAGACAGAGATATTCTAGAGGCATTCTATGGGACAGGTTGTTGTTTTTACAGAGCCACAACAGCTCAAAATTGAAGAAGTGGAAGATCGGCCGTTAGCCGAGCAGGAAGTGCGCTTGCGCACTCTTTACTCCGGTATCAGCGCCGGCACAGAATTGACGGCCTACCGCGGCAGCAACCCCTATCTGCATAAACGGTGGGATAGCAGCCGGCGTCTGTTTGTGCCGGATACGGAGACCAGCATGCACTTCCCCGTCGTTGGCTTTGGCTACGAAGAGTGTGGGGAAGTAGTTGAGGTTGGGACAGGCGTCACGCACGTTCAGATTGGCGCCCAGGTCTATGGCACGTGGGGCCACCGCACCCATCATATTGTCAGTGAAGAGTATGCCGCCGGGCGGCTGCTGCCGCAGGGGCTTGATCCGATCTTCGGCATCTTTTCGCAGATGGGCGCCATTGCGCTCAACGGCGTGCTGGATGCCGCCATCCGCATCAGCGAGACGGTCGTCGTTTTTGGTCTGGGCACACCGGGTCAGATGATTGCCCAGTTAGCCAAACATTCGGGCGCCCGCGTGATTGGCATCGATCCGATTTCTTTGCGGCGCGAAGCTGCTTGCCGGCTCGGTGCAGTTGACGAGGCCTTTTCCCCTACAGACGGCAATGTAGCGGAACGCATTCGCTCGCTGACCGATAATCGCGGCGCTGACGTCTGTATCGAAGCGTCCGGCTCTTACGCTGCGTTGCAGGAAGCCATCCGTACGGCGGCATATTCGGCCAAAGTGGTCGCGATGGGCTTTTTTCAGGGCCAGGGCCAAAGTCTATTCTTGGGTGAAGAGTTCCACCATAACCGCATCAATGTTGTCTGCTCGCAGATCTACGGAGTGAACCCGGAACTCACCTATCGCTGGAACGTAGAGCGGCTGGTTCACACGGTGATGAATCTTCAGGCACAGGGCGTGCTCAACTTGCGCCCGCTGATCACCCATGTGCTGCCCTTCTCCGCCGCGGCAGAAGCTTTTCGCCTTTGCGACCTGGAGCCGGAAAGCGCTATTCAAGTTGTGTTGGATTTCACAGTTTGACCGGCTGTGAGCAAACTTAGGAGAACAAGCACCATGCCGCCATTACGTACGGCGATTATCGGCTGCGGCGGGTTTGCCCGCCGCCATGCGCAGTTATTTGTCGATCTGCCCGATTCTTTTCAGTTGACGGCGTTGTGTGACGTCAACCTCGACCATGCCCGCGGATTCAACCGTCTGTTCACCCACGACCAGGCCGCTCTCTTTGCCGACCATCATGACCTGTTTGCCCAGACGGAACTGGACCTGGTCGCCATCTGTGTGCCGCCATTTGGCCACAGCGACGAAGTGGAATGTGCGGCCGCGCACGGCGTCCATGTCTTTATCGAGAAACCAATCGCCCTCTCTTCCGAACACGCCTGGCGTATGGTGGCGGCCGCCGAAGCTGCCGGCATTGTCACGCAGGTCGGCTTTATGTACCGCTTTGGCGCGGCTGTCCAGCATCTGCGCAAGCTGATCGCGTCCGGCGACGCCGGCCCTGCCGGCCTGATGAGCGCACGCTACTTCTGCAATTCGCTGCACGCCGATTGGTGGCGCCGGCGCGATCTGTCCGGCGGCCAGTTGGTGGAGCAAGTGATCCATATGGTCGATCTCATGCGCTTTCTGATGGGCGAGGTGGAAACCGTCTACAGCCGGCAAAGCAACCTCTTCCACACCGACATCCCCGACTACACGGTGGAAGATGTCTCCGCTACAGTCATGGGCTTTGCCAACGGCGGCATCGGCGTGCTCTATGCCACCAACGGCGCCATTCCCGGTCAGTGGATCAACGACTATCGGGTGGTGACCGGCAAGATCACCGCCGAGTTTGCCGACGCCAACCACGCCAATTTCGTCTATACGGCCGAACCGGTTCTGCGCAGTGAGACCATCGCCGGCGAAGAGGACTACTATCGCAGCGAAATGCTCGATCTGCACGCCGCCATCATGCAGGGACGCCCAGCCGCGACTCCCATGCGCGAAGGCGCAAAGTCGCTGGATGTTGCGCTGGCCGCCACCCAATCGGCGCACATGGGTGCGGTTGTGCCGTTGGCGCCGCGCGCATAGGCTCTAGCGAAACACATCGGCTGCCGCCGGGCGCTGGATTGTCTGGGCGTCGGCGGCCGGCCCCGGCGGCAGCCGATAGCCGCGGATCACCACCACCGGGCGGCCCTCGCTGCTCTGCCCCATCATCAAGCTGGCGGCCGCAGCCAGTTCGTCGGCGATGCACTCTTCGCTGGCGACCAGTTCGTAGCCAAACAGATCGTGCAGCCCGCGCTGGTTCCAGACCGGCGGCAGCCCGGCGCAGCCGATGCAGACGCCCGTCGTGCCGATGCGCCAGGCGCGCCCGTGGCTGTCGTTGATAATCACCACCAGGTCGGACGCCGCCAGCCCGCTCAGCTCCGCCAGCCGGGCGCGGATGCGCTCGGCGCTGGCGTCGGCGTCTTGCGGCAGCAGGGCCAGATATTCACTCTCGCCATCCATCTGCACATTGCTGCGGTCGACGCCGGCGTTGGCGCACACCCAACCGCCGCGCTGCTCCACCACCAACAGCCCGCGCCGCACGCGCAGGATTTCGCGGCTGTCGTCGAGTACAACCTGGATCACGCGTGCATCCTTGCCCACCACTGCCGCCAGCTCGTTGGCCTCGTCGCTCGGCTGCACATCAGCCAGCCGCACCAGCCGCCCCTCCGCCTTGCTCACCACCTTTTGCGCAATCACCACAATATCGCCCGGCTGCAGCCGCTCATCCGCCGCGGCAAACTGCTGCACAATCAGCGCCGGCAGATCGTCGCCCGGCTGGATCATCGGCAGCCCCGCCACCGTTACCAGGCGCATCGATTCCGCGCCAGCCTCACCTTGCCTGTTCATTCGCTGCTTTCTACTGATATAAGTTTTTCAAACCACCCAGTCATTTACCGCCCATTTACCAGCCGGCCTGCTTCCTCGCCTGTAGCACAGCCTCCAGCACGCCGCCGCCGATGGCCAGGGCTTTGTCGGACACGGTGAAACAGTGCGCTGCGCTTGCGCGCGGATCCACATCGCCGATTTTCATGCCCGGCGTCACCGCCACCGTGGGGTGAATGATCCCGCGCAAGACGCCGTCAAAGGGTGCAGTCAGCTCGGCTGTGCTGCCGTCTTCCTTTTGCACGACAGCCAGCACTTCCCCCTCGCGCACATGGTCGCCGATTGCGGCGTTGGCCATCACATGGCCGGCTGCCGGCGCGCGCAGCACGCGTGAAGGTCTGCGCCCCAGCCCCGGCAGATCGCCCGGCGCACCGGTGTCCGCCTCGGCGCTGCCCTGCCACAGCACGCGACCCAGGTTGTGGCCGCGGTTGGTTTCAATCACCGCATGGCAGTCAACGCCGGCGGTGAAGCCTGGCCCCAACGCCACGACGAGCGGCGCATCCGTCAGATGGGTGCCGGTGTTGCGCTTGGCCATGATGGCATCCACCAGCAGCGGCGGGCGCAGCTGCGCCAGGCTGCCGGCCTGCGGGTCGATCAGCACAGGAATCACAGCGTCCGCCAGCAGGGCAGACGCCTCCTCCAGTGTAGACAGGCGCGCCGTCACCTCCTCTACCTGGCAGACGCCGTCAAAGACAGCCTGGGCAAAGGCGACACGCCGCCGCACTGCCAGCGGCTGCGCCGTTTCGGTCATCACAATGGGAAATCCGGCTCGCTGCAGGCGCAGGGCGATGCCCGATGCCAGATCGCCCGCACCCTTGATAAGCACAAGTGGAAAAGTATCGTTCATCATCTTATCTTGATCACTGGCGTGCAGGAACAAAACGATAGCCGCGCCCGCGGTCATTCTCGATCACACCAATGGGCGGGTCGACCGTCTCCAGATGCAGACGCAGGCGGCGCACCGCCTCCTGAACGCGGCGGTTGGTGGCTTGTGGCCGCTTCCAGACATCGGACAGCAGTTGCTCGGTGGAGACGGTCTCGTCCTGGTGGCTTTGCAGATAGCGCAGCAGCGAAGCTTCAATTTTGGTAAATTGATCCAGATCCGTCTCGTCTGTGGCCGGGCCGGCAGCGGTGGGCGCCGGCGCTGGGGTGGCCGGTGGCGCTGCCTCCCCCGCCGCATATTGGCCGCTTTCGATACGGCGCACCAGGAACTCGCTGAACAGGGGCGTGAACAACTGATAGCCGTTTTGGTCCCGCTCCGTGCAGCAGGTGACAAGCGCCTGGTTGATCAGCCAGTTGAGTGCGGAAGCGTGCTCCGGCGGCACTTCGCGCAAGGGCAGCCCGCCGCGCGCCAGGCGGCGCACGAGCGCCTGCACTGCCGCCGGCTGCAGGCGCGCCGGCAGATTGAGCAGCCGCCGCCAACTGGTTTCAAACAACAGCCGGCCATGCTCGGCCAGCCGCAGCCGCAGGAGCGGCAGCAGCATGGCATGGTCGCCGGCGTCGGGCGGCAGCATCTGCCGCACCTCCAGCAGAATTTCACCCAGGCGGCGCAGCAGAAATGGGTGCATTCCCGTCAGCGTCACCAGCTCGCCGGCCAGTTCCTGTACAACCGGAAATTCATCCCCATACGCCAGCACCCACTCGCGCGCCACATGCGGCTCCAGCAGGCCCAGAAAAAGTTGGGTCATCACATTAAAGAGCGGGGAAGCGGCCAGTTCGCGGTCAAGATCGTGCAGCGGCTGCTCGGTCGCCACCAGCAGCGCCATCTCAAACGTCAGCGGGCGCAGCTCATCCATCGCGTCGGCGCTGATGAGCTGGTTGGCAAACACACGGTCAAAGTTATCCAGCAGCAGCACCAGCCGCATTTCCTGCTCCTTGAGGTCGCGCGCGAGCTGCCAGATGCGGCGGCTGTCGCTGTGCTGCGCCTCGACGCGCTGCCAGTTGACCGGCAGGCTGCCGTCGCTGCGCACCTGCTCCTGCAAACGCTGGTAAATCCAGCCGATCAAATTGACCTGCGCGTCCTGCCAATCGCAATCGATCCAGGTGACAATGACGCGGCCGCCATCGCGGTAGGCGGGCGGGCGTTCGGGCGCCGCATCGTCACCCAGCAGTGGCCCTTGTTCGTCGGCCAGGTATTTGATCAACTGCGACTTGCCCACCAGTTTGGGGCCGACGAGCGAAAAGCTCTGCGGCTGGGCCGCCAGCACACCCTGCACAATCTGGCTCACCACCCGCTGGCGGCCAACAAACAGTTTGCGGCTCGTCTGCATATTCATCCCTGAAGCGTTTTCATCTCCCCGAACCATGCTCAATAGGCGTTGAGCGCCAGCCACTGTTGAAACAGCAGGCTGGCGAACTCCCAGCAGTCGGGCGCCGGCTGCGTCAGAATATCGCGTTCCACCAGCAGGCGCAGGCTGACCGCCAGGCTCTCGCGCCCCAGATTGGGCAGCGCCGCACAAAGCTGCGCCCACGTCACACAGCGCTCCTGCGGGGTGATCAGACGGGCGAGGGTTCCCGTCACATGGTTGGTGACACCCTTCAGCATTTCGGTCATGTGAGCAAAGGTGTGGTCGTGCGGCTGCATAAATTCCTGGCGCACCAGCTCCAGGTCGTCGAGCGTCACCTGTTGGCGCTCGACGATCTGGAACTGGCGCGCCATGTGCAGCACTAGGTTGTGGCAGAACGCCTGGATCAAAAAGGGGCTGCCGCCGCAGAGAATGGCCACCTGATCGACAATGGCCGGTGTGTATTCCAGATGGTTGCGCATCGGCCACTCGATCAGCCGGCGCACGTCATCCGCCAGGAGCGGGCGTAACTGGATGCTGAGACCGATGTCCATGAACCGCCAACTGGGGTCGTCCGGGCGCAGCTGCAGGGCCTGCAGCAAATTGTCATGCGTCTGCTGCTGCATCACCACCACGTAGCCAATGCCGGCGCGCATGGTGGTGTGCATCACCGCGCGCCAGCGGTCGAAAATGGCGCCGTCCAGTTGGCCGTTGAGATAGGCGTCGGTCAGGCGGCTGAACTCATCGATCAGCAGCACCAGCTTGCGCGTTCCCAGCAGCGTTTGCACGCCCGCCAGATAATCGATCAACTGGTTGGCCGGATCGTTCTCGAACAGCGAGCGCAGCGGCGCACCGACTGCTTCCAACTGGACATCGCTGCTGAGGCTACCATAGACCGCATTGGCTACTTCAAAAAAGATGTCGGCGCGTGCAGGGTGGTCCATCAACTGAAAATCTACAAAAACCGGCGCAAAGCCGCGTGCAGGCAGTTCATGTTGGCTGAGGTGCAGCAGCAGCGAAGTTTTGCCCACCCGTTTCTGGCCGATCAGCCAGATGCTGGGCTGGCCGGTGCGCAGGCATTCGACGATGCGCGCCCGCTCTTCGTTGCGCCCAAAAAACATGGTGTTCTGGTGCACGGGCAGCCGCGAGTAGGGGTTGAACATCCCGCCGGAGGCCCCGCCCGCCAGGCTGTCCGCCCATTCTTCTTGCTCCGAAGGGGGCAGGTTGAGCGACAGCACCTCGCTGACGACAAACCCCGGCAGGCGGCGCAGCGTTTCCACCAGCTCTTGCACCGTTGCCTGCTGATCCGCTTGCAGATCGAGATAAATATGCGCCGAGCCGTGGCGGGCCAGGGAGTGCACGCGCAGCAGGGCCGCGCGCGGGTGGCGGGCATACACCTGCTGGGCAACCGCCCCCAGCAGCCCGACCTCGTCGAGTGCGCGCAGTTCAATGCGCGCCAGCGCCGTCAGCGTGGGTTCGATGCGCCACTTGAGCGCGATGAGGTCGTCAAGACCGGCAATGTTGGCGCAGTCGCTGCGGTGCAGCGTCATGTGCATCACTTCGCCATGCCGGTGGTAGAGCCGCCCCACGATCTCCTCGCCGGGGCGTGGGCGGCAGCATTGGGCCAGGAAAAGCTGATGGTGGCGCAGCCGCACCTGGCGCGGTGTGATCACGCGGCGCAGAATTTCGCGCTCAAAGAGCCGGTGCAGCAACGAGTCGGCGGAATACTGACCGGAAGCGACAGCAGCCAGCAGTTCATCGCGGCGGCCCAAGTTCTGCTTGCGCACGGCATCCAAGATCGCCTGTTCGACTTTGGCCGGCGGCAGGTTGAAGCCATAGTGCCCTTCGAGCTGCTTCAGCCGCTCCTCGATGATCTTCTGGCCGTGATGCGAGCCTTGCCCCTTGCGCTTCAAAAAGCGTTCGATGGCGCTGCGGGCGCGCGCCGTGTGCGCGGCATTGAGCCAGAAGCGGGTGGGGCCGGGCGCCTGCGCGTCGTGCTCCAGTTCCACCAAATCGAGATGGCGCAGCAAGGCAGCCGGTTCCACCGGCCGTCCATTGACGATAAAGCTGCGGCACTGCTCCGCCAGATCCGAGTGGACGGAATAGGCAAAATCCACCACCGTGCTGCCGCGGTCAAAGGCAAACAATTCGCCTGTGGGGCTGAACACATACAGCTTCTCCGGCAGCGCGCCGGGGATGGCCAGGTCGATGTGCGCGTAGGCCTCCTCCACTTGATGCCACCAGGCAGCCGGCGCCGGCGCTGAGTCGCCGTACCGCATCAAGCGGGCGGCGATGCCCCATTCATTGAGTTCATGCTGGCTGCGGGGGGCGACCGAGAAACTGACGCGGGCGCGGCCATTTGGCCCGTTGGCGATCACCGAGATGTCGAGCGAGCGGTGGCCGTTGCTTGCCGGGGTAAAGAGGGTGTCTTCGACGCCGCCGTCCACGGGTGTGTATACGCTGTGTATTTGGTGCAGGGCACGATAGCAGGCGGCCTCGTCCTCCACCAACACCGAAATGGTCGGCAGCAGCCCCAGTTTTGGCCCAGTGCGTCCTGCACTCGAAAAATTGTGTATTTGTGCATATTTGTTGGGATACACATGTGCGTCAGGAAGTTGTGCAGCCAGTTCGGCGGCAATCGCTGCGCCTGCTTGTTTGGCTGCCTCATCCAACTGAAAGGGGCGTTCCTCGGCAATAACGGTCTGCTCTTCCAACTCCACGCGCAGCGCAAACATCCCCAGCAGCTCCAGCAGGGGCGCGAGCACCTGGCGCGCCTCGTCGATAGCGGCCCGCCGCATCTGTTTGCTGGTCTGCTTGCCGGTCTGCTTATCAGGGGCATAGCCGCTGCGCATGTTGCGCCAGAGGTGGGCCACACAGAGAAAAGCAAGCTCCGGGTCACGATAGGCGGCGCAGAAGCAGCGCACCCGTTCCAGCGCCGGCGGCTGCCCACTCCAGGCGGGGTCCACGGGGCCGTGCAGCAGGCGTTGATATTCACGGCCCAGCCACTGTGCGCGCGGCGGCAGCGCTAAGGCGTCCAGTGCAGCCGGCTCCGCTTCGGCTTCCAGCAGCCGGCAGAGCAGCGCCGCCGCTTGCAGAGGCTCGCTTGCGCCCCACTCCGCCAGATAGCGCGCTTCCTCTTCGCCTGCCTGTGCAAGTTCGGCCAGGCGCGCCTGGTCAACTTGTGGTAAAGATTGGATATTGCTGAGCAGTTGTGTAACCATCGCCAAATATTAACACAAAACACACAATTTGCATATTGACTATGTGTATTTTGTGTGCTAGTATTGCGTATGTGTGAGCGATTTACTTGCACGCAATATACACTGGCCTGTGGCAAAAGGCAAAGGCGAACGAAAAGGAGAGGGCGCCATGTGGAATATGAAAGACGTCTATGTAGCCAACGAGCGCTATGCAGACATCCGGCGCACCGCCGAGCAGCACAATGTTGTGGCGCGCATGGAGACAAAGGTGCGCGGTGAGGATTCGCCTCAGAAGCGCAGCGGCAAAATTTGGGAACGTGTGCGCAAGGCCTTGCGCTAGGGAGAAAAAAGTAAGATGTATTCTTTAAATATTTGGGATGTCAGCCACCTGGTTCACGAGGAGCGGCTGTTGGAAGCAAAAAACAACCGGCTGATCCGGCAGCTTATGCCGCCCGTCTCGCTACCCGTCTCGCTACCCGTCTCGCCGCTGCGCCAGGCGCACGCAGCATTGAGCCGGATGCTGCACTACATGTTCTAGCCACTGTTCTAGGCCCTGTTTTCGCTGCCAGCCGCGTAAGCGTAACCGAATCTACACGTGCAAAAAGCGCCGGGTCTTTTTAAGAGGCCCGGTGCTTTTCCGTTTTTTCCGCTCCCTGCGGCGGGCGCTGCTCCAACTCCAGATTCTGGCGCAGCAGTTCCAGCCCATTGTCGACTTGCTTGGTGACGACGCGCAGCTTTTCGGCCAGCTCTTCGAGCACACGCGCAGCGTAGCGGTCGGCCTCATCGCGGCGCTGCTGTGCCGTCGCCTGCGCATTGATCGCGACCCGCTCGCCTTCCTGCCGTGCGGCTGCCACCAGCGCATCGTTGCTCAGAATCTCATTGGCGCGCCGCCGCGCTTGTTCCACAATCCGCGCCGCTTCGGCTTCAGCCGACTCCAAAATGCGGTCGCGCTCCTGCAGTGTGCGTTCGCTCTCCATAATTGAGCTGGGCACACTGACGCGCAGCCGTTCCAGCGCCTGCTTGAACGGCGCATACTCCACCATCCGCAGCGAAGACATCGGCATCCGCTTGCTGTTCTCGAGCAGCGACTCCAATTGGTCGATGATCTGTAAGATCGCGATGCTGCACCTCCCGCCAGCCTTGCCGATAGCGTGGGGCTGGTCAATCGTGATGGATCAATTTGTCTTGGTGAGGCAAAAACACTTTGGCCCTGGGCCGAAGTTCGGGCCGGTCAAACTTGACTGCCAATCCTTCAAGCACATGCGGCGGCGCCCAGGCTGCGCAGTCTCCTCCCAAGCTGGCCACCTCTTTCAAAATGGTGGCGCTCAGATAGGAGTACTCGTTGCTGCAGAACAGGCAGCACAGGTCAATCCCCCGCGCTAAATGATTGTTCGCCCAGCCGATCTGCTGTTCGTACTCAAAGTCGGCCACATTGCGCAGCCCGCGTATAATGAGGTCGACTTTCTGTTCGCGCGCACACTCGATGGTTAACCCAGTATAGGTGATAATGTGCAGGTTGGGAATATGTTCCAGCGCCATGCGCGCCAATTCCAGCCGTTCGGCAGTGTCGAACAGCAGCTTTTTGGGCGGAGCATCGTAGATCGCCAGCACAACCTCGTCAAACAGCACGCTTGCCCGCACCGCAATGTCAAGATGGCCATTATGAATGGGGTCGAAGGTGCCGGGATACAAAGCGCGCGCCATTTTCCAAACCTTTCGTTCTCTAATCAGGTAAAAATGCGGCAAACACACGGTTGCCGAGCAGCAGGCCGCTGGGCGTCAGCCTGACGCGCTCTTGATCCCACACCAGCAGCCCACGTTCCGCCATCTCGCGCAGTTCGGCTGGGAACATCTGCTCCGGTGTCCGGCCATGCAAGGCGGCAAAGCGCCGGCTGCCTACTCCTTCACGCAGCAGACGCAGCCCCAACATCATGCTTTCTCCCGCTGCCAACCGGGGACTGATGGTTTCGCTGAACTCCTCCAGCGCCGCTCCTGCGCGCACACGCTTGATATAGCCCGCCGCCGGTTTGCGGTTGCCCCACCGCCGTTCGTCTTCACCGCCGTCCGCAGCCGGGCCGCGCAGATGGCTGTGGGCGCCGGGGCCTATCCCCAGATAGTCGCCATTACGCCAGTATACAAGATTGTGCCTGCACGCATAAGTTGGTGTTTCGCCGCTGTCTGCCGCACCGCTGTCTGCTCCACCGCTGCGGCGCGCCCAGTTCGAGACTTCATACTGGATATAACCCGCCGTCTCCAGCCGGGCCATCGCCAGTTCATAGAGATCCGCCGCCAGGTCGTCATCGGGCGCGTCCACCTGCCCAATCTGCACCCAGTGGTTGAGCGGCGTGTCCGGTTCTACAATCAGGCTGTAGAGGCTGAGATGTTCCGGCCCCAACTGCAGCGCCTGTTCAATCGTCTCTTCCCAGCCGCTGACAGCCTGGTGGGGCAGGCCAAAGATGAAATCGAGGTTGATGTTGTCAAACCCGGCCGTGCGCGCCGCGGCAAAGGCAGTGTAGACATCTTGCACGTTGTGGATGCGGCCTAAAAAGTCCAGCTCTTGGGCTTGAAAGCTCTGCACACCCATGCTCAAGCGGTTGACGCCCAAGCGGTGCAGCGCCGCAAATTTAGCCTGGTCCACCGTGCCCGGATTGGCTTCGCAGGTAATCTCGCAGCCGGCGGCCAGCCGGAAATTGCTGTGGATGGCCGCCATCAACTGCGCCAGCTGGGCTTCACTGAGAACGGTGGGGGTGCCGCCGCCGATGAACACCGTGGACACAGTGCGTTCCTGCAAGGTGGAGCGCCAGCGCGCCATCTCCGCACACAGGGCATCGACCATGTCCGCAAAGAGCGACCCCAACCCGGCGTAGGTGTTGAAGTCGCAGTAGGGACATTTGCGCTCACAGAAGGGAATGTGAATGTACAGCCCCAGCGCCGGCGTATCAATCATCGGTTTTCGAGTCGGAAGCCGTGACCGCGCACCGTGATGATGTAACGGAACTCGTCGTCGCACTCCTCGATCCGCTCGCGCAGACGGCGCACCAACGCATCGATGGCTTGCTCGCTCACCCCTTCGCCGCTGGCTTCCGGCCAGACAGCTTCGATGATCTGCTCGCGTGTCAGCACACTGCCGCCCGAATCCCACAGCGCTTCCAGCAGCCGGTATTGATGCAAACTGAGCGGCGGGTCGATCAGGATGCCATTGGCCCAGGCCTGGCGTGTTTCTTTGTCCAGACGCAGCCCGCGCTGTTCGCCGCTGAGGCTCAGAGGGGCGGTGGCGCCGGCGTCGACAAACGCCAGCTTAAAGCGCAGCGCCACCTGAATTTCGTCCCCATCGTGCAGCGCCGCCGGCGTCTCCTGCACTTCGCCGCCATTCAAATGGGTGCCGTTTTTGCTGCCCATGTCGATCAGATAGTAGGCATCCTGCCGCCATTCAATGCGCGCATGAACGCGGCTCACCTGGCGGTCCGGCAGGGCGATATCACACTCTTCACCGCGCCCGATGGTGATCGAGCGCGCACGGTCCAGCGGCCAGCGCCGGCCTGTCTCCGCCCCCCGCTGTAAAATAAGCATGGCCGTCTCGCGTGGCCGTGTCTGCCCATCCATGTTGGCGGCGGTTCCCGTTGGTTGCGTTTCTGCTCCCGTTTGTGCGGCGTCGTCGCTGGTGGATCCGAGCGGGAGTTCCTGATTGGGTTCAATTGACATTTGGGATCCTCAAATTGATCTCATGCGAAAAGTTCTCGCTTGTCAGGCTTGCAGATAGTGGCCCGACCATTCTAGATTGACAGCACGCATACGCTGCCGCATAATAAACTGCATACGAAACTTACGTCTACTCGACTGTACCTGTTTAAGCTGCGTATCTGCTTATTATACCAAACTTAGGCAAGTGCAAAAATGCTTTGGGTCGGGCTGATGATTCTTTAAGCAAAGCGCTCAGGTCGGCGCTTAGAAGCGCAGGGCGAAAAAGTGTTGTTGCATATACTGGAATCCGGCACAATCTTGCGCGGCCGCTATGAAATCTTGGAACTGGTCGGCCAGGGCGGCATGGGGGCCGTCTACAAGGCGGGAGATGTTCGCCTGCCCGGACGCGTTTGCGCCATCAAAGAGGTGCTGCCCACACTCTCCCAGGCGGCGAGTGAAGAGGAACTGGCGCAAATTACCGAACAGTTCCAGATCGAGGCCAGCACCCTGGCGCGGCTGGACCATCCCAATTTGCCCAAGGTTTCCGACCATTTCGCCGCGCATGAGCGCGAGTACCTGGTGATGGACTTTGTCGAGGGGCGCGACCTGCATGAGGTGCTGCACGAGGCGTCACGCCATAACATTTTTTTAAGCGAGCAGCAAGTGCTCGACTGGGCGACCCAACTTCTGGATGCGCTGGAGTACATGCACAACCAGGATCCGCCCGTCATCCACCGCGACATTAAGCCGTCCAACATCAAACTCACCCCGCGCGGGATGATCAAGCTGGTCGATTTCGGCTTGGTGAAGGTGCTGCAATCTGACGACAGCCGCACGGTGACGGTGGTGCAGGGGCGCGGTACAGTGGCTTACACGCCGCTGGAACAGTATGGCAGCGATTCCGGTTTCACCGATGCGCGCACCGACATCTATGCGGTGGGCGCCACACTCTATCACCTTCTCACCGGCCAGCCGCCGGTGGATGCCAAAGAGCGATTTCTGCGCCCCGGCGCGCTGACCTCCATTCGCCAGATCAACGGCAACATCTCGCCGCGCTGCGAACGCGTTATTTTTCAAGCCCTGGCCATGCATCCCAGCGAACGGCCGACCACGGCGCGTGAATTGCGCGACCTGCTGCTCGGTTCGGCTGCGCCCCAGGCGCATTTGACCTCCAGCGTTTTGATGGCGGCGGCGCCCACACCCCAGCCGGGTTGGGGGGAAATCCTGCGCCAGAACCGGCTGTTGGTGGGCGTTGCCGGCGTCCTGCTGCTGGTGGCTGTGATGATCAGCCTTTTCTAACTCTTCACCAGACCACCATGCTGCGGTACGCCTCGGCATACGGAACGCCGATCCGTTCTCCGGCGCGGCCATCCATCTCTTTGAGCCAGGTCAAGCTTTCTTCGCCTTGGGGAAACTGGCTGCCGTGCGCCATGCAGGCCGCCAGCTTGGCCGCATAGACGCCGGTAATGTCCACGCAGACATCCAACTCGCGCTCGGTGGAGAAGAGAAAGACGCGCGCCAGCTTGCAGAGCGCCGCCCCCGGCTCGCGCAGCTGCTCCGGCCGGTAGAGCGGCATTTTTGACGGCATATAGGCGTCCAGCGCGGCCTGCCCCGCCGCCCGGTGGTCGGGGTGAATCTGCCCGTACCAGTAGGGGTCAAAGGTGAAGAGGGTGTCGGCCTGGGTGAGGCGATAGAGACGGGCGATCTGGGCGCGCAGTTCAAGGTCAGCCGCCAGTTCACCGTCGTGGCGGCCCAAATTGAATGTCTCGGCCAATCCCAGCAGACGGGCGGCCTCATCCGTCTCGCGCAGCCGGTTGGCTGCCAGCGCCGGGCGCAGAATATTGCCCTCCTGCGCCCCAATGTCGCCTAATGTACAGTTGACGGAGAAGACTTCCACGCCGCGCGCCACCAGCATGGTGACGACGCCGCCACAACAACATTCCAAATCGTCGGGGTGCGCCGCCACAACAATCGCACGCTGGACTTTGTCAAACGCTTCAAGACCGTTCACAGGATACCCTTTGCTTTGCTGTCTGGTTGCTTTGCTGGTTGCTTTGCTGATCACCTGGTTTGCCGGAACTGCGGCATACTGTACTCTATTTTGACATTGCTTTGTTTTCGCTGCAAAGGGTACAATAGGAACTGGTCCCCGGCAGCGCAATAACCGGAGCGCAATAACCGATAAACCAAGCGTATAGAAGGAAGCCTGCAATGAAGCCTCGTGACCGGGTTCTCATGGCACTGAACCACGAAACACCTGACCGCTGTCCCATGCAGATCAGCTTTACGCCGGAGTTTGCCGACCTTTTGCGCCCAGCCATGCAGCTGCAGGGCCACCAACTGCACAATCCCCACGGCGGCGGCAATACCTACGCCCTGGAACGCGCGTTAGGCCAGGACCTGCTGCTGACGTCCGTGGGTTGGGCCAATTCCTATTATCAGCCGCAAGAGGCGTATGTGGACGAATGGGGCGTGGGCTGGCGCAGCCATCCCTACACCACGCCCTTTGGCTCCGGTCACTATACCGAGATCGTCGGCCACCCGCTGGCGGATGACGACGCTATTGATCGCTATACACCCCCTGACCCGCACCGCCCCGAACTCTATGTCGACGCCGAACGGTTGCTGCGGGAGTACGGGGACGACTACTGGATCGTCGGCGTCACCGTGACGACCATGTTCGAAGCGGCGTGGGCGCTGCGCGGGTATGAGCAAATGTTGATGGACATCGTGGTCGACCCTGATCTGGCTGCCCGCCTTCTGGATATCCCCTACCACTATCACCTGGCCGCCGCACAGAAGCTGGTTGCGCTGGGGGTGGATATGATCTGGATCGGGGACGACATCGGCACGCAGCGGGCTATGCTGATGTCGCCTGCTACCTGGCGCACGCTGCTCAAGCCGCGCGTGGCCGAATTTATCGCGGCGCTCAAGCGCATCAACCCACACGTCAAGGTTGCGTATCACTCCGATGGTGTGATTACGCCGATCATCCCCGATCTGATCGAAATCGGCCTGGATGTGCTCAACCCGATCCAGCCGGCTTGTATGGACCCGGCTGCAATCAAGCGCGAGTTCGGCGACCATCTCTGTTTCTGGGGATCGATTGACGAGCAGCACACGCTGCCGTTTGGCGCCCCGCAGGATGTGGCGGCTGAGGTAGACCTGCGGCTCAGGACATTGGGGAAAAATGGGGGGCTGATCCTGGGACCCACCCATCATGTACAGTTGGATACGCCCATGGCGAATTTTTGGGCCATGGTCGATGCCATAAAGCAAACACCGTATTTAACGTAGGTAAAGCCAAACCAACCACTGGAGGTAAAAGAATGCGTCTTCTGCTCCGTATTTTAGTCAACGTTGTGGCCGTGGCACTGACCGTATGGATTCTGCCCGACAGCGTCTTCAGCGTGCAAGGCGGTCTGCTGGCATTGACCATGGTCGCTGTGGTCATGGGTATCGTGAACGCCTTTATCGGCCCGATCATCAGAATCATCTCGCTGCCGATCACCTGTCTCACATTGGGGTTCTTTACCTTTGTCATCAACGCCATTCTGCTGCTGCTGACAGGCTGGTTTGCCAATATGATCAAGGAAAATACCGTCACGTTTGGCGGTGCCAACTGGCTGCAGACGCTGCTGTGGGCCGCGGTGGCCGCGGTGGTCATCAGCCTGATCAGCGGTGTGTTGAGCTGGTTCCTGCCCGACGAAAGACGTTCTTAGAAGCTGTTTCTGCTGTAACCGTCACCAACACATCGTAAAACAAAGCCCCGGCACCCATGTCGGCCTCGTCTTGTGCAGTGACCTGGTTGATATTGCGGCCGTCGGGGCTTTGTTTTGCCCACCAGACGCCCGGCGCCAGCACCGTCCCCACCATGACGTCCTCGCTCACCTGCGCGCGCAGCAGCACTTCCCCCAGCCCGTTGCAGACGCGCACCATCTCGCCCCCTGCAATTCCGCGCGGCGCAGCATCGGTTGGATGGATCTGGAGCAGAGGCTCACCTGCGCGCGCCCGCAGCCGGTCAACGATGCCAAAGGTCGTATTGAGAAAAGAATGGGCCGGCGGCGAGATACAGACCAACTGCTGTGCGTCTGCCGGGTGCGCGCCTGCCGGTTCCAGCGCCGCTGCCTGCTGCCAGTGCGGCGGCGTGTAGGTGGGCAGCGGATCATAGCCGTCATCCTGCATGCGTTGGCTGTAAAATTCGCACTTGCCGCTGGGGGTGGGAAAATCGCCGGCGGCGAACACCGCATACGGTTCGGGCAGCGCCAGCCGCGCAAAACCCTCCGTCAGCAGTTTCTCCCAGGTGATGCCGGCAAAGCGCGGGTGTGTTTGCCGCGCCACCAATGCGCGCAGGATCTGCTCGTCATCTTCTTGGAAACATGGCTCGTCATAGCCCATCGCCGCCGCCAGCCGCCGGAAGATTTCGCTGTTGGGCAGGCTGCCGCCCAGCGGTGCAATCGCCGGCTGGTTGAGCGCCAGGAAAAGATGGCCGTAGGGCTTGAGGATATCCCAATGCTCCAACTGCGTCGTGGCAGGCAGGACAAAGTCGGCGTAGTCGGCGGTGTCGGTTGGAAACTGTTCGAGCACCACGGTGAAGAGATCGTCGCGGCGCAGCCCGGCGGTCACAGCCGCTTGATCGGGGCAGACTGCCGCCGGGTTGGTATTGTACACGATCAGCGCCTTGACCGGCGGCCCCGCCGCCTCCGGCTCCGGCAGGGAGTCGATGGGCCGCGGGTGATAGTGCGCCTGCGCCAGCCGCGCCGGGTCAAGGCTGAGGGCGTCGCCCAACCGGTTCATATTCAGCCGGCGCGGGCGGCGGCTGCCCAAGAGATCGGGGCGATAGAGCTGCGAACGGTCCAGGTGGCGAAAATAGCCGCTGGCGCTGAGTTGGATGCCGCCGCCATAGCGCCGCCAGGCCCCGACCAGCGCCGGCAGACAGGCGATCGTGCGCACCGCCATGCCCCCGCCATAGTGACGCTGCATGCCATAGTTGACGCGGATGGCGGCGGGCTGCACGCCGGCATACTCGTGCGCCAGCCGGCGAATGCGCGCGGCGGGGATGCCGGTGATGGCGGCCGCGCGTTCCGGAGTCCACCCCGCCACGCGTGCGGCCAGCCGGTCAAAACCGAGCGTGTAGCGCGCTACATAGTCGCCATCGTACAGTCCTTCGCCGATAATCGTGTGCATCATCGCCAGCGCCAGCGCGCCGTCCGTGCCGGGGCGCAGCGCAATCCATTCATCCGCCGCCGCTGCCGTGCGCGTCCTGGCGGGGTCAATGACAAGCACGCGCGCGCCTTGCTTGCGTGCTTGCTGGACAAAAGGCCACAGATGCAGATTGCTGGTTAGCGTGTTGCTGCCCCAGATCAGGATCAGGCGCGCCTGCGCATAGGCCTCCGTCTCCATGCCTTCGGCGGCGCCCAACGTGTAGAGATAGCCCTCAAAGCCTGCTTCCGAGCAGATCGTGCGCTCCAGCAGGCTCGCCCCCAGCTTGTGAAAAAAGCGCGCCGCCATCCCCTCGCCTTGCAGCAGCCCCATTGTGCCGGCATACGAATAAGGCAGCACGGCCTCCGCGCCAAAGCGGGCAATGACCGCCTGCAGCCGTGTGGCGATCTCCGGCAGCGCTTCTTCCCAGGTCACGGCGGCAAACTGGCCGCTGCCCTTGGGGCCGCTGCGCCGCAGCGGCGTCGTCAGCCGCGCCGGATGGTAGCTGCGTTCCAGATAGCGATCCACCTTGCCGCAGAGCTTGCCCTGGGTCACCGGATGGTCGGGGTGTCCCCAAATATCGATTGCGCGCCCGTCGGCCCGATCGACCGCCACCTGCCAACTGCAGCTGTCCGGGCAGTCGTGCGGGCAGACGCCTGTGATGACCTGGACGCCCGGATCATCCGTGTAGAGGTCAAGCTTGCTCATGGTTGGTCGCTCCTGCCAGGTCACTCCTGACTGTGCATGTGCGGGTGGGGCGATCATTTAACCACAGCCTCGCCGCCGTTCCAAGCTTTCTCTTCTTGATCTGTTCCATTGTGCAACCTGCACAAAAGGCGCCGCACAAGTTTCAGATACCTTGCTGGTGGAATTTGTGGTCGGCAGCGTCTATAGTTGGTTTCGGCATAATATACGGTTTTCTCATTTCATAAAATCAGGCAATAGGAGTTGTGTGCATGAGCCTCAAGTGTAGCTCACCCGCCGATGTGACAGCCGCCATTGCGGCGGAAAGCATTGAGTTTGTTGATATTAAATTCACCGATTTGTATGGTCAGTGGCAGCATTTTTCCGTACCTGTCGACTACTACGAAGAAGATGACATTTTCGTCGAAGGATTGGGCTTTGACGGCTCTTCCATCCGCGGCTTCAAGTCGATTGAAAGCAGCGATATGCTGCTGGTTTGCGACCCCACGACGGCGTTTATCGACCCCGTCTGTGCGCATCCGACCATCAGTTTGATCGCCAACGTCTTTGAACCGGGTACGATGGAGCCTTTTGGCCGCGACCCGCGCAACATCATCCGCAAAGCCGAAGCCTACATGCGCGACAACGGCTTTGCCGACACGATGTACTGCGGCCCGGAAGCTGAGTTCTTCATTTTTGACCAGGTAAAATATGAGGCGGGCCGCTATTCCAGCGGCTATGCGGTTGCCAGCAGTGAAGCTTCCTGGACAACCGGCGAATGGGGGCCGGGCCATAAAATCGGTCCTAAGATGGGCTATTTCCCGGTGGCGCCCTTTGATTCCTTCCAAGACATGCGCTCCGAGATGGTCAATGAGATGGTCAAGGCGGGGCTTAAAATTGAACGGCATCACCACGAAGTCGCCACCGCCGGGCAGACGGAAATCGACCTCAAGTTCGCGCCTATGATCCAAATGGCCGACTGGATGCAGATCTACAAGTACATCGTCAAAAATGTGGCGGCCAAGCATGGCAAGACCGCGACGTTTATGCCCAAGCCGCTTTTCGAAGACAACGGCTCCGGCATGCATGTCCATTCCAGCCTGTGGAAGGATGGCCAGCCGCTCTTTGCCGGCGACAAATATGCCGGGCTGAGTGATATGGCGCTGTGGTACATCGGCGGCATTCTCACCCACATCAACTCGCTGCTGGCCATCTGTGCGCCGACCACCAATTCCTACCGGCGGCTGGTGCCCGGCTACGAGGCGCCCGTCGTGATTGCCTATTCGGCCCGCAACCGCTCGGCTGCCTGCCGCATTCCGGTCTCGTCGCAGTCGCCCAAAGCCAAGCGCGTTGAATTCCGCTGCCCCGACCCCGCCGCCAATCCCTATCTGGCTTTCTCGGCCATCCTGATGGCTGGGCTGGATGGGATTCAGAAGAAGATCGACCCGGGCCTGGCTTCGGAGCTGGATCTGTTCGAGGGCGCGAACATGAAGAAGACCAATACCGTCAAAGGTTCGCTGAGCGAAGTCCTGGATGCGCTGGCGGATGATCATGATTATCTGACGGCCGGCGGCGTCTTCACGGATGAGACGATCAAGACTTACATCGCCACCCGCCGCCTTGCCGATGTGGATGCTGTGCGCTTGCGCCCGCACCCGCAGGAATTTGTGATGTACTACGGCGTGTAAGCTGCCCTCACAGTTGTGATATCGGCGCCCGTGCCCGTCCATTTTGGCGGGCGCGGGTGTCTTTTGTTCAGCCGGGGCCGGCCTCACAGCCTGTTGTCCCACTGCTATCTTCAGCGTAGAGGAGAATTGCACCAATGACGCTTTCCTACCGGCAGGATGAGTTGGAGCGTATCGACGAACTTGTCAAGCGCAACGACATTCGCTTTATCCGCCTCCAGTTTTCCGACATCGTCGGCGTCTCCAAGCAGATCACCATTCCCGTCGAACATTGGGATGACGCCGTTTCGCACGGCGTCTGGTTTGACGGCAGCTCGGTGGAAGGCTTTGCACGCATCGCCGAAAGCGATATGTATCTGCAGCCGGATTTGAGCACCTTTGCCATCATTCCTTGGGAGATGGATCTATCGACCGCGCGCGTCATCTGCGACGCGCATACGCCCGACGGCCTGCCCTTTGAAGGCGACCCGCGCTATGTGCTCAAACGGCAGTTGGAGCGGGCGGCGCAGATGGGTCTCGACTTTTACGTGGGGCCGGAATTGGAATTTTTTCTGTTCAAGCCGCACGCCAATGGCGATTTGCTGCCGCTGCAGCCGCATGATCATGCCGGCTACTTTGACATCAGCACCGATCTGGCGCACAGTGTGCGTCGCCAGATGGTGGATGCCTTGCAGTCAATGGGCATTGACGTAGAAGCGTCGCACCATGAGGTGGCCAATGGCCAGAGCGAGATTGATTTCAAATATGGCCCCGCTCTCTTGACCGCCGACAATGCCAACACGATGCGTACAACACTCAAGGCGGTGGCGCAAAAGAACGGGCTGCACTGCACCTTTATGCCCAAGCCGTTGACGGGCGTCAGCGGGTCGGGTATGCATGTGCACCAAAGCCTGTGGAATAAGCGCACGGGCGACACTGCGATGTACGACGCCGACGCCGAGTACGGGTTGAGCGACCTGGCGCTGCACTTTATAGCCGGCCAACTGGCGCACGCCAAGGCCATTACGCCGATCATCGCCCCGCTGGTCAACAGCTATAAGCGGCTGGTGCCCGGCTATGAGGCCCCCGTCTACATCTCCTGGGGCCGCACCAACCGCAGCGCCCTGATCCGCATCCCGCGCATCACCGCCGGGCGCTATAAGAGCACACGCTGCGAGCTGCGCTGCCCCGACCCTTCCTGTAACCCGTATCTGGCCTTTGCCGTGATGCTGGCGGCGGGGCTGGAGGGGATCGAGAAGCGCATGATGCCGCCTTCGCCCGCTGAAGAAGACCTCTATCATGTGGACAGCGTGCGCGCGGGGCTGGATATGTTGCCGGGCGATCTGGGCCAGGCCATCGCCGCCCTCAAACAGGATGAAGTCATCCAAGATGCGTTGGGCGAACATGTCTACGAGCGCTATGTGGAAGCCAAGCTGCTGGAGTGGGATGAGTATCGGCTGTACGTGAGCCGGTGGGAGCTGGACCGCTACATCACTCTCTACTAAACCCCTGGCTGAACCATTGGCTGAACCATTGGCTGAACCATTGGCTGGCAGCGCGCCATTTGGCGCGCTGCAGGACGCGCCGTACAGCGGTGGTGCGGCGGCCATTTGTGCCGTACAATAGGGGCAGTTCAAACAGTATCCCTTGCCTCGCTGGCAAAAACCCCTTTACTGACTTGGGTCAGCGTCCTGTCCGTTAGCGTAGGACGGGCAGGACGCTTCGACCCAGAATCTTTGTCCCCTCCTCCTCCTTTTTGCGCCAAAAGCACGACCCATACCAGCCATAAATCAGCGTTTCGTCCGATGCACTTCCGGCGCGGCTGCGCTATGCTGCTGTCTCAGGAGACTTATCTTTATGGCAGCAATTCGCGTGATTCTAGCCGACGACCATGCGGTCGTGCGTAAAGGCATTCGAGAGTTCCTAGAGGAAGAGAATGACATTGTCGTGGTGGCCGAGGCCTCGGACGGTGAACTGGCCAAAACATTGATCCGGACGCAGCAGCCCGATGTGGCTATCCTGGACGTCCGGATGCCGGGCGCCACCGGTATTGAGGTCACGCGCTGGGTGCGCAGCCAGGCGCTGCCCGTCAAGGTGTTGATCATCACCGCCTATGACGACAACCCGATTGTGACGGCGGCTCTGCAGGCAGGCGCCAATGGCTACGTAATGAAGGATGCCGACGCCGACCAGATCATCGCGGCGGTGCGCGCCGTCTATTACGGCCAGACCGCCCTCGACCCTGCCGTGGCGCGGATGCTGGTGACGCCGCCCCCGGTGCGCGCGGCCGCGCCGCTGCTGGAACCCCTCAGCGAGCGCGAACAGGCCGTGCTGCAGTTGGCCGCGCGCGGCCTGACCAACCGCAGCATCGGCGCCGAACTGATCATCAGCGACCGCACGGTGCAGGGCCATCTGGCCAACATCTACGCCAAGCTGCAGGTCAACAGCCGCACGGAAGCGGTCACAAAAGCCATCCAATTGGGCCTGTTCCAACTGCAGGCGAGCGGCTGCTGATGCATAGGACTGCCGTTCGTATGCGCGGTTTGCGTGTGCAAGTGCTGCTCTGGACGATCGTGCCGCTGATCATCGTGCTGCTGCTTATGTCGCTCACCGGCGTGGGCAGCCACCAGGGCGCCGTCCGCCAGCTTGTTACGGAAGAAAACAACAATTTGATGGATGTGGCCGGCGAAGCTGTGCGGACACGTCTCGCCCTCTACAGCACCCTGCTGGCCACATACAGCAGCGCCGCCACACCCGTGCATTCGCTGCCGGTCAGCGACAAAACGCTGCCGGCGCTGGAGGTGTGGCGCATTGATCGCCGCGGCCTCTCCGCCGGCGGTCTGCCTGTCCCCGCCTGGGTGCAGCGCGCAGCAGCCGAAGCCGCACGGCGGCCCCAGGACAGCGGGACTTGGATGACATTTGATGCGCCTGCACAGCGTATTGTGTGGGTTTTGCCGCGTGCTGAACCGTCCGGCTGGGAAGTAGGCGGCATACCCAGCCGCGGGCTGGGGCTGGCAGCGCTCATTGCACCCACCGGCGAGCGATCGGCGCCGGCGCTGGCTGTCGTGGACGCCCAAGGGCGGATTGTGGACAGCAATGATGTGGCCGGCAAAATCGGCGCCACCCTCGAATGGCTTGAACTGGAGCCTGCGCTGCTGGGCCGGCGTGAGGTGCAGTTTGTCAGCACCGGCGAGCAGCAGACGGTAGTCACCTACGCGCCGATTCAGGCCGCGTCTGTTCCGGGTGCGCCCTGGACCATGATCATCCGCCGCCCCATCGGTGATTTGATCGCGCCCTTTTTCCGCTTGGAGCAAGTGTTGCCCTTGATGCTGGTGGCTGCGGCCATCCTCTCCTTTCTTACGCTCTACTTTGGCCTGCGTCTGATCGTGCGCCCCTTGCGTCTGCTGGTGGAATGCTCCGGGCGCATCGGCCAGGGTGAATTTCAAGCCGCCGCCCACTGTGTGGGCGGGCTGCAGGAGATCGAAGAGCTGCGCCAGGCGCTGGATGCGATGGCGCAGCGGCTGCAAAGCGAACAGGCGGCGCTGCAGGACTATCTGCGCGCCGTTACCAACACCCAGGAGGAGGAGCGGGCGCGCCTGGCGCGTGAATTGCACGATGAAACGGTGCAGACGCTGATTGCCCTGGATCACAAGGCCCAACTGGTGCTGCGCGGGCTGGACAAACATCCCGAACGCACCCGCGCGCAGGTGGCCGATCTGCGCAAGATTACGGCCGCAGCCACCCAGGAGGTGCGCCGCCTCAGCTACGGTCTGCGCCCCCTCTGTCTGGAAGAGATCGGGCTGGATGCGGCCCTAGAGCGGCTGGCCCAGGAAGCCGAAGCCTGCTACTGCTGTCGCGGCGCTGCCCGCCGGCTGGCTGGCGAAAAGGAGCTTGCCCTCTACCGCATTGCCCAAGAATCGCTTTCCAATGCCCGCCGCCACGCCCACGCCCAATCGATCCGCTTGATCCTCATTTTCGGCCCTGCCACCGTGACTTTGGGCGTCGGCGACGACGGCATCGGCTTTCAGATGCCGAGCAAGCTGTCTGAACTGACGCAGGGGGGACACTTTGGCCTGATGGGCATGCAGGAGCGGACACAGTTGATCGGTGGACGCCTCTTCTGTGAATCTTTGCCTGGGCGCGGCACAGCGATCATGGTGCAGACCGCGTGCACAGGGGATAAGTGCAGCGGAACTGATTGCAGCGGAACTGCGTGCAGCCGCTCTCCCGTCGATGACGAGGCCATCGCTGCCCTGCGCGGCGAACTGGCCGGCTGAGCGTTCTCCCCTTTTCTCTCCACCAACAAAAGTCGCTACAATGGCATATCATGTCGCCATCATCCGCGCGCACGGCCACCCTGATCTATAATCCATTTGCTGGCTATGAGGACTGGCAGCAGCAGATTGCGGATGTCTCTCAATTCTGGCAAAGCCACGGCTGGGCAGTGACTTTGCAGACGACGCACAGGCCAGGCCACGCCGTGGAGCTTGCCGCCGCGGCTGCGGCAGCCGGCGCCTCTCTCGTGATCGCCGCCGGCGGTGACGGCACGTTGAACGAGATTGTCCAGGGGCTGACCCACACGGCTTGCGCCCTGGCGCCCCTGCCCGCCGGCACCACCAACTGCCTCACGCGCGATCTGGGCCTGCCCAAGTCGGACAGCGGCAACCCGCGCTGGCTGCTGGAATCTTCACAAGCGCTGCTGGCCGGCCGTATCCAGACTATCGATGTGGGTGCGTGCAGCAATGGCCGGCAGTGGCTGCTGTGGGCAGGAGTCGGCATTGAAAGCAGAATTGTAGAGTTTGTCGAGCCGCGCTCCACCTTGCTCAAGCGCTTTGGCCTTGCCGGCTATATCGCCAAAGCGACCTGGCCCTTTTTGACCTTTGCCGGCCTGCCGGTGCGGGTGACGGTGGATGGCCAGGTTATCGAGGGCCATTTTTTATCGGTTACGGTCTGCAACAGCCGCCTTTTTGCCGGCGGGCTGCTCAATCTGAACCCTGCCGGTGTGCTGGATGACGGCCAATTTGAAACGTGGGTGCTGCGCGGCCGCTTTGCCCCGCGTATGGCGCTGCACAGTCTCTATATTGCGCTGCAGACCCATCAGCGGCGGCCCGATGTCTATTGTCTCAAGGGGCGTCACATCATCATTGAGCCGGCCACTCCGCAGTGTTTTCATCTCGACGGCGAAGTCAACTGCAGCACCCCCATCACTTGCTGCGTCGTGCCGGGGGCGCTGCGTCTGCTGGCCCCCGTGACGGCGCCGGCCGATATTTTCCGGCTGCCGGGCGAGCCGCTGTCTTAGCCCGCAAGCCGGCCGGCAGCAGTGTGCGCCTAGGAGGCCGCCACAAATACAGCCACAGGATTGCCCGCACCATCCATAAGCGTCAACTGGCCTGTCTCCACGCTATAGGCGGCGGCTGTCTGCAGCACATTCAAATACTGCGCCTCCTGGTCCATCAGCCCGATCGGCTGTTCGCAAAACTTCTCCGTCGCGCCGATGGGGGCAATCGTCAGCTTGTCGCCGTTCAACTGGTAGCTGCTGCTGAACTCGTTGCAGCCGCCGCTGCCGCGCAAGGCGCCATTTTCGCCAAGGGCCAGCGTCGCGCTCGTGCCGGTCAGCGGCGAGCTGAGCGCCCCAGTCGCATCGCGATAGGCAATCAACACATACGCGCCCGCCACCGGCTCACCGGCTGCGGAGACGCCGGCTTGCGCGCTGGTCTGGGCCGCCGGCGTCACTGCCGGCGTCATGGTGGGTGTGGGCGTTGCGACGGCTGCCCCACTGGCTGCCCCACTGGCTGCCCCAGTGGCTGTCTCAATGGCTGTCTCTGCCGTGGCCTCGTCTGTGCCGCCTTGCCCGCCGCTTGCCTGCAGACGGTAGCGGCGAATCCCCGGCTGATTGGGGCAATCCACCCCACTGCCGCTGCGCCGCGCATCTTCCATCAAGACGACATCATCGCGCAGGATGCGGATGCTGTTGACCTCGCCGCCCACCACCCATTTGAGTTCGACGCAGCCGCCGAGCGGCAGCGTCTCCGGCAGCACGGAGAAAAGGTCAATGGCCGGGCCGCTGACCAAACCGGCGGCTGCACCGGTGGCTGCGTCTGCGCCCGGCGTAACCACCTGCAGCGTGGCTACGGCGTAGTTGCGCCCGCCCGCGCCTTGCGCGCCGATGGCATATTCGACCGCACCCAGTTGCGGCGGGCAGTCCGTCAAGAGAGCTTCCAGCGGCGCTTTCTCCCACAGCGGCTCTCTGTTGCGGAAGATCGTCACCTGTTCAACATCACCGCCGACCTGCCAGCGGATGGTTGTGCACTCGCCCAGCGCCAGTTCTCCTGACGGGGCCAGCGTAAAATAGTTGATCTGCGGCAGATGGGGATTGGGTTCGACTTCTACAAGCAGCGAGCGCACCGTCTCCTCGCCATTGCGCACCACACGCAAAAAATAGGTGGTGGTGTCGGCGGGGATGTCGGCTGCGCTGCCCTTGGCGGCTGCGCGCCGTTTCCGCCAATCCTGGCCCGCCTGGTAGAAATAGACCGCCTGCGCGTCTTGCACATCCCATGTGAAATGCACCGGGCTGCCTTGCTGCAGCCGCCTGGCATCGGCGGCAAAGACAATGCCGGGGGCCGGCGTCTGGGTGGCGGCAGGGGCCGGCGGCGCCGCCGCCGCCACCTGAATCCCCACGCGCAGCCGTTCGCCAAAGGCGCTGCCGGCCGCGTTCTGCAGCTGCCACGCCCCTTGATAGACGCCGGCGGAGAGGGGCGCCACCAACTGCGCCTGTAGATCATAGGTGGCGTCGGGCGCAACTGTGCCTTGAATGGCCGCCGGCTGTGCACCCATGCCGGCGGCTGGGCTGCTGCCGTGGGCAAAAACCAACTGGTAGCTGCTGTCCCAGCTGCAGTCGCCCGTATTGAGCACGCGCCAGGTTTTGCTGAAGGCGTAGCCGGGCGGCAGTACGGCAGGTGCAGCCATCCCCTCATCCGGCAGCGAGAGATCCATCACCCATGCCATCCCGTCCCGGCAGCCCGCTTGAACTGGTGCGTCAGGGGGTGCGGCAGGGAGTGCAGCCGCCGGCAGGTCGCCGGGAGGCAGCCACTGGGACGCGTCCAGCCCCAACTGTTGGCCGGCGATGCGCGCCGCCGTCCCATTTTGGGCCAGTGCGGCCAGCGCGCCGTTTAGCTGCGCCAGCAGTTCGTCCGCTCCCTTGCGCACCGCCAGCGCATATTGCTGCGCCAGCACGCCTTGCCCCGCCAAGCGCAAGCCGCTGCTTTGGGCCAGCTTCTGTGCGGCGGGCAGATCGGTCACCACCAGATCAAGACGCCCAGCCGCCAAATCGGCCACAGCACCGTCGTTGTCGCTGTACAGAATCAGATTTTCGGCGGCGGTCAACCCGCTGTCCACCAATTGGCTGCGCAGCCAACCGGCATAGACCGAGCCGCGCTGGACGCCGATACGCTGCCCTCCCAGGCCGGCAAGGTCTATAATTGCGCTATCTGCTCCACTGTCCGCTTTGCTCGTGCGGGCCAGCCAGCCCTCGCTCGCAGCAAAATAGGGCTGCGAAAATTCCACCAGCGCCGCGCGCGCCGGCGTAACCGTCAACCCCGCTGCGGCCACATCAATCTGCCCCAGCGCCAGCGCGTCCGCCAGCCCTTGCAGGCTGATATCCTTGAACACCACCTCCACCCCCAGTTGGCGGCCGACTGCACGCAGCAGCGCCGGATCATAGCCGTCAAGCTGGAAGGCTTCGTTGTAATATTCAAGGGGGGGGAAATCGGCGGCTGTGCCCACCACCAGGCGGCCTGTCTTCTGGATACGCTGCCAGGCCGTGGCTGTATCCGTGGCCACGATAGGCGGTGCAGCCGGCGTGGCCGTTGCTGCCGCCGGCCCCTGCGGCGGCCCCTCTACCGGCCGGCAGCCGGCCACAGCCGGCGCTGCCAGCAACAACAGCGTCGCAAAGATCCAGCGATTCGGCAGCAATAAGCTCTGCATGGGAAACCGTCCTCGAAAAAATGGTTGTTTGGCCGCCCCGCTGCCCGGCAGCGGCGTACAGCCGGCAGCGGCGTACAACTGTCAGCAACAGTATAGCAGGTGCAGGATTGGCCCGGCAACCTGTCCGGCAATCCGAGCCGTGTGGGATAACGCAGGACAATCCAGCACGATCTTGTGGGGTTGAGCAATTTTCCCCCCTCGTTTATACTGCTCTGCACCCAACACTGCCCCCCTTAGCGGGGAGAGCAGATCCGCCGCCTTGAAAGAGATGAGCCGCCATGCAGATACCGCTTGAGGATGCTGCACCCGAAACGACGCCCCTGCGCCAACTGCTGGCGAATTATGCCGCGTCCGGTCGTTCGGCCCTGCTGCCTGTTCTGCTGGAGGCGCAGGCGCTGTATGGTTACATCACGGAGCCGGTGGCTGCCGAAATCGGGCGCGGCCTGGGTGTGCCGCTGGCGGATGTGCACGGCGTGATCGAATTCTATGCGCTGCTCTATCGCCGGCCCGTAGGCCGTACCGTGGTGCGTGTCTGCACCGACCCCTCCTGCGCCCTGCGCGGGGCCGATGCTGTGCTGGAGGCCGCCTGCCGCTATGCCGGTGTGGAACTGGGCGGCATGTCAGCGGATGGCGAGTACAGCGTCGAGCGCTCTCCCTGCTTGGGGCAATGCAACGCCGGCGTCTCCGTCAACGTCACCCACGGCCGCCCGGCGCAGTCGATCACCTATGCCCATGTGGCCCCTGATGCCCTTGACGATGTTTTTGCCGCGCGCGGGCGCACCACCGGCAGCCGCTACTGGACCTATGACTATGTGGGCGGCGACCTGTGCATTGTGACGCCGCTCTGCGGGCGCGGCCAACGCACCAATCTGGTCGAATACCAGGCGGTGGGCGGGATGCAGGCGCTGCACAAGGCGCTCACAGAGATGACGCCTGCCGATGTGATTGCGGAAATCAAGGCGTGCACGCTGCTGGGGCGCGGCGGGGCAGCCTTTCCAGCCTGGCTCAAATGGGATGCCGCCGCCGCCGCCCCCGGCTGGCCCAAGTACTTCGTCGTCAACGCCGATGAGTCGGAGCCGGGCACCTTCAAAGACCGCATCCTGCTGGAAGGCGACCCCTGCCGCATCATTGAAGGCGCTCTGATTGGCGCTTATGCCATCGGCGCCACCAAAATTTATTTCTACGTGCGCGGCGAGTATCCGCTGGCCATCGAGCGGCTGCATGCTGCGCTCGCCGAGTGCCGTGCCGCCGGCTACTGGGGTGAAAATGTGTTAGGCTCAGCATTTTCGGTGGAGGTGGAGGTGCGCAGCGGTGCCGGCGCTTATATCTGCGGCGAAGAGACGGCGCTGCTGGAGTCGATTGAGGGCAAGCGCGGTTTTCCACGCGTCAAGCCGCCTTTCCCTGTTACCAACGGGCTGTTTGGCAAGCCCACTGCCATCAACAACGTGGAGACGTTGGCCAAGGTCCCCTACATTGTCGTTCATGGCCCCGCTGCTTTTCGCGAGTTGGGGACGGAAAGCTCCACCGGCCCCAAGCTGATGTGCGTGTCGGGGGATGTGGTGCGCCCCGGCCTGTATGAGGTGCACTTTGGCGTGACACTGCGCACTGTGCTGGAGCAGTTGGCGGGTGGGGTGACCGGCGACCTGCAGGCGGTTCTGCTCGGCGGTGCGGCGGGCAGCTTTGCCGTTCCGGCGCAGCTTGACGTCAAGCTCACCATCGAAGATTTGCGCGCCGCCGGCCTCACGCTGGGGTCGGGCGCCATCATGGTCTTTAACACGACGCGCGATCTGCGCGATATCCTGCTGCGGCTGGGCCGCTTTTTTGCCCATGAGTCGTGCGGCAAATGCTATCCCTGCCAGCTCGGCACCCAGCGCCAGCTCGAGCTGCTGGAACGCGTCGCCCACGCCGGTCTGCTGGGGGGTGATGTGGAACGGCTGCAGGATGTCGGTTGGACAATGACCGACGCCTCACTCTGCGGCCTGGGCCAGACCGCAGCCAGCGCCGTACTCAGCGCCATCCACCACTGGCCGGCGCTTTTTGCGGCGGCGCCCGGCGGCGCCACGCCGGATTTAAAAAAGGACGTGTAGCCTATGCCGGCAATTCATCTCACCATTGATGGCGCAGCCGTCTCCGTCGAGGCAGGCGCCACGCTGCTGCAGGCCGCCACCTCAGCGGGCATCGCCATTCCGACGATCTGTTACCATGAGGCGTGCACCGCCAACGGGCTTTGCCGCCTGTGTGTGGTGGAAGTCAAGGGCGCACGGCTGCTGCAGCCGGCTTGCATTGCCGCCGCCGCTGACGGTATGGAAGTGACGACACGCAGCGCACGCGTCGAACGCGCCCGGCGCACCATCCTGGAGATGCTCGCTGCGTCCGTCGATCTCTCTCAAGCCCCCGCCATCCAGCTGCAGATGGCCGGCTATGCCGCGCAGCCGGATCGGTTTCCAGGGGCCGAAGAGCGCCGGCCGCCCCTGATCGATGACAACCCCATGTATATCCGCGACTATGCCAAATGCATCCTCTGCTGGCGCTGCGTCCAGGTTTGCGCCGAGGATGCCCAATATACCTTTGCCCTTTCCTTTGATGGGCGCGGCTTTGAGAGCCAAATCGGCACTTTCTTTGACAAAGCAATGCCCGAATCGACCTGTGTCTTCTGCGGCCAGTGCGTCGGCGTCTGCCCGACCAACGCGCTCAAGCCGCGCCGCGAGTGGCTGCTCGAAGAGGGCAAGACGCCGGACGAGATCATGCAGTTGACGCGCTCGGAACGCCGTCGCCGCCGCCGCTGATTTCCCCACCACCACACGCAGAAGGTTACAGCCACGCATGAATGGTTCGGTCGGGTTTGGTTTGCTGTCGGCGCTCGTCTGGGGCGCCGGCGACTTTTTTGGCGGCCTGGCGACACGCCGCGCCCGCCCTTTTTCCGTGGTCCTGGTGGCGGAAATCAGCGGCGCGCTGCTGCTGGCCTGTACGGCGCTGCTCTTTCGCCAGCCGCTGCCCGCCTTAGCCGATCTGGGCTGGAGCGCCGGCGCCGGTATTGCCGGGGCTGCCGGCCTGCTGGCACTCTACAGCGCCTTGAGCAGCGGGCACATGGGAGTGGTCGCCCCTCTTTCCGCCGTGATTGCCGCGCTGGTTCCGATTGCCGCCAGCGCTGTGCTGGAGGGGCTGCCGGCCCCCACGCAGCTTCTGGGCTTTGTGGTGGCCTTGGCGGCTGTGTGGCTGTTGTCCAGCGGCGGCGAACGCGCCCTGTCGCTGCGTGAACTGCGGCTGGCGCTGCTGGCGGGGCTGGGCTTCGGCTTTTATTTTGTGCTGATCGACCGCGCCGGCGCCGCCAGCGGCTTCTGGAATCTGACCTTTGCGCGCAGCGCAGCCACGCTCCTGCTGCTGCTCTTGATGCTGGCCATCCGCCATCCGCTGCTGCCGCCGCGCACGGTGCTGCCGCTCAACCTGCTCAACGGCATGCTGGATGCGGGCGGCAATCTGTTTTTTGTGTTGGCGGCGCAAATGGGGCGGCTGGATGTCGCCTCGGTGCTGGCGTCCCTCTATCCCGGCACAACTGTGCTGCTGGCCTGGCTCGTGCTGGGCGAGCGGCTCAACCGGCCCCAGGCGGTCGGCGTGGCCGCCGCCCTGGCGGCGATTGTGCTGATTGTGCTCTAACGGCTGCGTAGCCGCCTGTTGGCGCGCGGCTGGGCTTTGGCGTATCATGGAGCAGGTCGTACAGCGTCCTCATCCATCAGAACAGTCACGCCGGCGAGGTTACGATATGCAGCTTACACCCAAAGAACGTCTGCGGCGCGCGATCCGGCACGAGCCGGTTGATCGCTTGCCCACACAAATCAACTATACGGGCCGGCAGGGCGAGCGGATGGCCGCCCATTTTGGCATCTCCGCTGCCGAACTGCCTGCCCGGCTGGGCAACCATCTGTGCCGTCTTGACCTGACCTATACGCCACGCTACAGCGAAGACAAAAGCGTCAAGTTTGACTGGTGGGGCGCCGGCTTTGATACGGGCGAAGAAGGCTATTTTGTGCGCGTGAGTCCCCTGCAGGAAGCCAACGATCTCGACGGCATGGCCTGGCCTGACCCGCACGACCCGCATCTGCTGGACGAAGCGGCGGCGGTAGTTGCCGCAGACGACCAGCATTTTCTGGCGCCGAACTTTGGCTGGGCGCTCTTTGAACGTGCCTGGTCGCTGCGCGGCATGGTCGAGTTCTTTATGGATATGGCCGGCGATCCGCAGTTTGCCGGCGAACTGCTCGACCGCGTCGCCGACATCCAACTGGTGTTGATCCGCCGCTTTCTGGCCTTAGGCGTCGATGGCGTCTATTTCGGCGACGATTACGGCGGCCAGGTCAATATGCTGCTGTCGCCCTCCATGTGGCGCACCCTGATCAAGCCGCGCCTGGCCCGGCTGTTTGAACCGATCCGCGCCGCCGGCCTGCCCATCCTGATGCACTCGGATGGCCACATCGAGCCGATTCTGCCCGACCTGATCGAGATCGGCCTGACCATGTATAACCCGGTGCAGCCGGAAGTGAGCGATTTTTGTGCCCTGCGCCAGGGCTTCGGCAGCCGGCTTGCCTACTATGGCGGCGTCTCTACGCAGACAACGCTGCCTTTCGGCAGCCCGGACGACGTGCGCGCAGCCGTCGCCAAGGCAGCGCACGAACTGGCCCCGGACAACACCGGCCTGCTGATCGCACCTTCGCACCGCATGATGTCCGACATTCCAATGCACAATGTCGCGGCGCTGCTGGATGCCTTTGCCGCGCTTGCGGAGCGCCCATGATGGAGCCGCAAGCGCGCCGTGGCTGGATGGCGGAGCAGTTTGCCCAGCGCTTTGGTGCGGCGCCCGCAGTGTGGACGCGCGCGCCTGGCCGTGTGGATTTGATGGGCAGCCACACGGACTACAACGACGGCTATATCCTGACCATGACCATCGACCGCGATACGTGGGTGGCGGCGCGCCCGCGCAGCGACGGCAAAGCGTCTGTCTACTCGCTCAACAGCGAAGGCGGCGGCGAGTTCGCCCTGGATGCAATCCGGCATGATGAAGCGCATCTATGGCCCAACTATGTGCGCGGCGTCGCCCAGGCGCTGATCGAGGCGGACTATCCGCTGCGCGGCTTTGATGGCCTGGTGCACACGACCGTGCCGGTTGCCAGCGGTCTCAGCTCCTCCGCCGCGCTGGAGATGGCGGTGGGGCGCATGTTTGAGCAGGTCAGCGGGCTGGAAATCGACCCCATCACGCTGGCGCTGCTTGGCCAGCGGGCCGAGAATCACTTTGTCGGCGTCAACTGCGGCATTCTTGACCAATATACATCCGCCATGGGACGCGCCGGCTGTGCGCTGCTGCTGGATGCCCGCTCCGTTACCAGCGAAGATGTACCGATTGCGCCGGCCATTCATATCGTCATCTGCGACACACGCGCCCGGCGGGCACTGGCCGCTTCGCAGTATGGCGTGCGCCGGGCGCAGTGTGAAGAGGGGGCGCTTATTTTGGGGGCCGTCTATCCGCATGTCAGCGCCCTGCGGGACGTGACCCTGGCCCAGTTTGACGCCCATGCCGACGAACTTGACCCACTGGTTGCCCGGCGCTGTCGCTTTGTCATTGAAGAGAACGAGCGCGTGCCGGCGCTGGCGGCGGCGCTGCCTGCCGCCGCGCACACCCGCATCTATGATCTCTGCGCCGCCTCTTTTGCCGGTGCGCGCGATCTGTACGAGATCGTGATCCCAGAGATGGAGTTGATGCTGGCCGCCATGCTGGCCTCCCCCGGCGTCATCGGCGCGCGCCAGGCCGGGGCGGGCTTTGGCGGCTGCATGGTCGCCTTTGTCGAAGCTGCGGCAGTCGAGGCGTTCGCCGCCGGGGTGCGCCGGCACTACCAGGCGGCTGCCGGTGTTGACCCCCATGTCTATCCCGTCACGGCTGTGGCGGGGGCGGGTCTGCTCTAAATCATTGGGCGATCATTGGAAATAGCGCCAAAAAGTGCCGCGCTTTTTTGACGTGTAGTCGCAATCATCATAAGATTGACAGGTTACGGAGCGCTTTTTCTCCGTATCTTTTTGCTTGTTTATTGGTTTGAGGAGGAAAACAAAATGAGATTGATTCCGCGCAAGCTCTTCTTGACGCGTGGTGTAGGTGTCCATCGTGAAAAGCTGACCAGCTTTGAATTGGCGTTGCGCGACGCCGGCATCGCTCAGTTCAACCTGGTGCGCGTGTCGTCGATCTTCCCGCCCCATTGCCAGATTGTGGAGCGCGAACGGGGTTTGCAACTGCTGCAGGCGGGTGAAATTGTCTTTTCCGTGCTGGCCGAAATGTCGAGCAATGAACCGGGCCGGCGCATGGCCGCATCCATCGGCGTAGCGCGCCCTGCCGACCATGATAAATACGGCTATCTGTCTGAACACCACAGCTACGGCCAGACCGAACTCGAATGCGGCGACTATGCCGAAGACCTGGCTGCCACCATGCTGGCAACCACGCTGGGCATTCCCTTTGACGCCGAGAAAGACTACAACGCACGCAAAGAGCAGTATGCCATGGGTGGTGAGATCGTGGACACCACCAGCATCACAATGGCTGTCACTGCCGAGCCGGGCGGTGTATGGACCACGGTCATCTGCGCCGCCGTGCTGATCTGATGACGCCGGATAATTTTCTGGACCTGGCAGACGAGCACAGCAGCTTTGCCCGCGCCGGCGTGCTCGTGCTGCCGATCCCGTTTGAGGCGACGGTGAGCTATGGTGGCGGCACGCGCCACGGCCCTGCTGCGATTATCGAAGCCTCGCAGCAGGTGGAGCTGTACGACCGCGAGTTCGACAGTGAACCGGCGTTGGCGTATGGCATCCATACGCTGCCGCCGCTGCCGCTTGCCGCCGACCCCCAAACGGCCGTGGCTGAGATTGCGGCGGCGGTAGCTGCTGCCGCCGCTTCCGGCAAACTGGTCGTCGGGCTGGGGGGCGAGCATACGATCAGCGCCGGCTTTGGCCTGGGGTTGTTGGAGGCGCTGGGCGGCCCGATTACGGTCGTGCAGCTTGATGCCCACAGCGACCTGCGCGATGAGTATGAAGGCACGCCCTACAGCCACGCCTGTGTCGCCCGCCGTCTGCTGGCACTGGACGGGATCGAACAGGTGCTGCAGTTGGGCATCCGCTCGGTCTGCACGGAAGAAGTGGAATTTGTGCGCCGCAACCCGCAGCGGGCGCGCGTCTGGTACGCCGAGCAGGTGCACGCCGGTGACTGGCGCGATGAGTTTATTGAACGCATCCGCGGCCGCCGTGTCTATCTCACCATCGACGTCGACGGTCTCGACCCGGCCATTGTACCCGCCACCGGCACACCGGAGCCGGACGGCTTGACCTGGGTGGAAACGCTGCAAATCCTGCGCACGTTGAGCGCCCATGCTGTGGTCGTTGGTCTCGACTGCGTGGAGCTGGCGCCGGTGGATGCGCTGCACGCGTCCAGCTTTGCTGTGGCCAAGTTGATCTATAAAGCCATCTCCTACGCCCGTGGCTGTACGGCCTGATTGGACCATAAGGAGTATCAGATGAAGCATACGAACGAGATCAAAGCCTTTATTCGCCATCACTACCGCCACTTCAACTCTGCCGCACTGGTCGATGCCGCCGAAGGCTATGTCCAGTTTTTGCAGGGCGGCGGCAAGATGTTTCTTGCCATGGCGGGGGCCATGAGTTCGGCGGAACTGGGTCTCTCGCTGGCGGAGATGATTCGCCAGGATAAGATTCACGGCATTTCCTGCACTGGGGCCAACTTAGAAGAAGACATTTACAATCTGGTGGCCCACGACCATTATGTGCGCATCCCCAACTGGCGCGACCTGACGCCGGAAGATGAGCACGAACTGCTTTCGCGCCATCTCAACCGCGTGACCGACACCTGCATCCCCGAAGAGGAAGCCATCCGCCGCATTGAGACTGCCATTCTGGACGAGTGGACGGCGGCGGACGCGGCCGGCGAGCGCTATTTTCCGCATGAATTTCTCTACCGCGTGCTGCGTTCCGGCAAACTGGAGCAGTACTACCAGATCGACCCCCAGGACAGTTGGATGTTGGCGGCGTGCGAAAAGAACCTGCCGATCTTTGTCCCCGGCTGGGAAGACTCCACCTCCGGCAACATCTACGCCTCGCATGTGATGCGCGGGGATATCAAAAATGTGCACACCGTGCGCAGCGGCATCGAGTATATGATCAAGCTGTCCGAGTGGTACAGCGAGACGGCGGCGCAGACGCCGTTGGGCTTCTTTCAGATCGGCGGCGGCATCGCCGGCGACTTCCCCATCTGTGTCGTCCCTATGCTGCGCCAGGACATGGAGCAGGAAGAGACGCCGCTGTGGGGCTACTTCTGCCAGATCAGCGATTCGACCACCAGCTATGGCTCCTACTCCGGTGCGGTGCCCAATGAGAAGATCACTTGGGAAAAGCTGGACATTACCACGCCCAAATATCTCATTGAGTCGGATGCGACCATTGTCGCGCCGCTGATCTTCGCCTACGTGCTGGCGGACTGAGCGCTTTTTGCCCGCACCGGCAGATAAAAAACGGCGGCGAGATTCGTAAAGAATCTCGCCGCCGGCTCTGCTCAGCGATTCATCAAGCTGGCCTGCTATTCAAATATCCACGGGTCGTTGGCGCGCTGCCATTCCACGACACCGTCGCCAAACCAGAGGGCGATTTCGGCGTCGGCGGTTTCCGGCGCGTCGCTGGCATGCACCAGGTTGCGTCCGATCTCGATGGCAAAGTCGGCGCGGATGGTGCCCGGCGCCGCCTCATGCGGGCGGGTAGCGCCTACCGTCTGGCGCACGGCCACCACGGCGTTTGTCCCTTCCACCACCATCGCCACCACCGGCGCGCTGGTGATGTACTTGACCAGCCCAGCGAAAAACGGCTTGCCCTCGTGTACGGCATAGTGCCGGCGGGCAAACTCGTCCGACACCTGCATCATCTTCATCGCCACGATTTTCAACCCGCGGCGCTCAAAGCGCCCAATAATTTCACCGATCAGCCCGCGCTGTACACCGTCGGGTTTGACCATTACAAACGTGCGTTCCATTTGAAAATTGCTCCTAATTCAATTGGTATAAAGTAGGCGCCGCCATCCTGTGTCGGAACGGCGGTGATTCAACGCAAATAGGCTGCCGCAGTATCCAAACGTTGATGTCAACAATCAGCACTGCTCAGCGCCGTTCTAACCGGTTGCGGTCTTCTTCCAGTATCTCGCGTGCCGTCGGCCCTGGCGGCAGGTCGGCCAAAAGCTGGTCAGCAAGCTTGAATAGCTCTTCCACATGCTGTTCTGGGGAAAGCCGGCTTGGGGGAGAAGATCCTTGCCGCAGCCACACCTGATACAGCCCCATGGTGACTTCGCGCACCGTCCGCCCTTCCATGGCCGCCTTTGCCTTGACCTGCCGGTATAGTTCGTCTGGAATTTCAATCGTTGCTTTCATGTCTATGGTTTACTGTATTCCTGTATTGCCGTCAAGCATCTTGCGCCAGCCCATATAGCCTAGCGTCTTTCCAGACGATTGCGATCATCGGCCAGAATTTCAGTGGCTGTAGGGCCGGCCGCGGCGCTGCGCAGCGTTTCTTCCCCCATGCGCAGCCATTCCGCCAGCCATTCTTCCGGGGTGACGGCAGCGGCGGGTGGTTCGTTTTGCGTCAACCACGTCTGATACAATTCGATCGTCACCTCGCGCACTGCCCGTCCTTCCAAGGCCGATTTCGCTTTGACCTGCCGGTACAGTTCGTTTGGGATTTCAATGGTCGCTTTCATGCCTACAGTTTACTGTATTCCTGTATTGCCGTCAAGCATTTTGCGCCAGCAGCGCAGCTTCCTGGACCGTCACGTGCAGTTCCGTCGCCACGCCGCTGAAGGGAATCCCCAGCCACTGGCGCACAAACTCGCCATCGGGGTCCATGCTCATAATGGGGCTGCGCGCCAGCGCGCGGTCGTCGACGTCGCCGAGGGCGTTGAGCACGACCCAGGCCAGCAGCAGATGCGGGTGGCGCTGGGTGAGATGGCGGGCGAGGCGATAGGCGTCCTGGCGCGCATTCTGCTGCCAAAGCGCCACCGCACAGTGCAGTTGAAAATCGATGCGCCGCTGCTCCACCTGCATCAGCGACCAGTAGCTGCCGGCGGCGTGCGTCCAGCGCCCGCCGCGCAGATAGAGGCTGGCGAGACAGGCTGTGTTCAGCATCAATACATGGCTGCGGTCGAGGCTGGTGCGGCTGAGACCGCTGCGGATATCGGGGTCGTAGGGGTCGGCTTCAAAGGCGCGCTTCCACATTGAATGCGCCGCGCCGCGCATCTCCTTCTGTTCGACGGCATAGGCCAGGGAGCGCCAGGCCAGGGCATTGGCAGGGTCCGCCTGCAGCAGCCGGCGCGCCCAATCCTCGCCCTCCTGATAACGTTTGAGTATCCACGTGGCGCGCAGCAGCCGCTGGTAGGTGGCCAGGTGGCGCGGCAGACGCACCAGCACGACGCGGGCCAGCGCCGCGGCCTCCTCCGCCTCGCCGGCAACCAGCCGCGCTTCCATCTCGCGGCTGACCTGCGCCAGCGCCACGCCCACAGCGCTAGATGCCAAATTCATCTCCCCAATCCGACATGTGCGTGGGCAGGGAATAAAAGGTGTTGTCACGGATGCCGTGCAGCATCTTGATGCGGTTGAGCAGCGACGTGGGGTCGCGCGCTTCACCGGGGGCCGGGCCAAAGGGGTCGCTGATCACCGGCTCCACATCCTGCAGCACGCGGAAGGTGCTCAAGATCGAATGCGAGAGCACACCCAGGTTGTAGCCGCCTTCCAAAATGCCGACCAGCCGCCCGCCGCACAGTTCATCCGCCAGTGTCATCAGTTCTTGCATCAGCGCCATATAGCCGGTGATGCTTACCCCCATTGAGGCCAAAGGGTCCATCCAATGCGCGTCAAAACCGGCGGAAACCAGAATCAGCTCTGGTTTGAAACGACGGGCCAGCGGCGCCAGGATTTTTTGAAAGGCATCCAAGTACCCTTGATCGCCGACATGGGGCGGGAAGGGCACATTGACCGTTGTCCCATAGCCCCCCTCGCTGCCCATTTCGGGAGCGGCGCCGCTGCCGGGGTAGTAGGGAAACTGGTGGATGCTGAAAAAGAGGATGTTGGGGTCTTCATACAAAATATCCTGCGTGCCGTTGCCGTGGTGGACATCAAAATCCACAATCAGCACACGCTGGATACCATGCTGCTTTTGCGCCCAGCGCGCGGCCACGGCTGCATTGGCGAAGATGCAGAAGCCCATGCCGTTGTGCGCCAGCGCATGGTGGCCCGGCGGGCGCACCAGCGCCAGGCCGTTTTCTACCTGCCGCCCTGCCACCGCATCCACCAGGTTGAGGACGCCGCCCGCCGAGCGCAGCGCCGCCTGATAGCTACTGCCGTTGACATAGGTGTCGGCATCCAAATGGCTGCCGCCGCGGGCCGTAATCTGCTCCAGCCGTTTCAGGTAACGCGGCGTGTGCACTTGTAAAATGGCGTCCAGCGGAGCAGGCGTGCTGGGCACTTGGATCAGCCGATCCAGGATGTTCTCTTCCTGCAGCAGATCCATCGTGGACTTAAGCCGCCGGTGATTTTCGGGATGACCCTCCAAGGTGTGACGCAAATTGAAGGGATCGTATACGATTGCTGTGCGACGCATGATCTGGGGAGCCTTTTATACGAATACAACTGACTTCGGATAGTGCTAACTGCTGAAAAATTGCGGCTTAAATCGCTGCGCAGCAGTAGTATCGCCCGGTTGCGAATCGCGCGTCAACTCGAAGTAGGGGTCAAAATCAAATTCGTCGGTATGGCGGATCTGGATGCGTTTGTAAAGCGCAACCGCAAGCGGGCTGCGCACCGGCTGGGTGGCGTGCAATGTGCTGCCGTCCCACAGCAGGCTCAGGTGTTTGCCATTGGTCAGCGGCAGGCTCAGCAGCGCCCACCAACCGCCGGCGCCCACTGCCGGCGGCTCGACCCACAGCTCACCTTGGCGATAGCTGATGCCGCAGCCGTCCCAGACCGCCGCACCTGCCGCCTGCACACGCGCCGGCCACTCATCTGCCGGCCCTGTTTCTGCCGCAGCACTGTCTGCCGCAGCACTGTCTGCCACAGCACTGTCTGCTGCAATCGTGTCCGCCACGCCGGCCCGCTGCGCCAGATAGTTGACCTCGCTCTCCCAGCGTGCGGCATCCGTGTCATTGCCGGCTGCCAGCGCCAGCAAGTGCGCCGTCCGCAGCGCCCGCACACAGGCAGCCGCGTCCCAGGCATCGCCGGCGCGCTCCTGCTGCGCTCTCAGTTGGATCAGCCGGTCGGCGCACAGGCGCACGGTGGGCAGATGCGCCACCGCCAGTTCCTCGTCGCCGTGATGGCGCAGATGCAGGGCCAGCGCCGATAGATAGGCGTCGATGCTCTGCGTCAGGGTGGCCGGGTGCACGGGGCCGGCGGGTGCCCCGCTGCCGTTCGTCTGCGGCTGCGGAGTGAAGGACAGCAGTTCAGGCATCGCCCCCGCGTGCAGCTCCGCCTGGCGGCGCAGATGGGCAAGCAGATTGCGGCTGACCACCGGATCGATGGCGTCCCAGGCGTTGACAAGCGCCACGACGCTGGTGACTTTGCCGTCCGAAGGGGTCCAGCCGCTGCGCGCACGCTGGACGCGACGGACAGCTTCCAGCTTGCCGTCTTGGATGGTGTGGTTGAAGGCGGCGTCCGGCGTCCACAGCCGGCCTGCCTGCAGCAGCCGGCTCCAGTTCATGCTGCTGGCGTCAAAGACCTGCTCCACATCGCGCAGCGAGAGAAAGCCATTCCACGCCACCTGCTCGCCCACATCGCTGACCGTCAGCAGCAGCGGCACCTCGACAATGCCGTTGATCAGCACATGGTAGACCAGCCGCGCCCGCTGCGGGTCATCCAGCACGACTTCGTCGGGCCGGCCGTAGGGGTTGCCGAAGACGCGCGTGCTCTCGGCGTTGCTCTGGGCGTAGATGCCGCGCGCCGGCTCCGGGTTGCGCTGCGCAACCAGCAGGCCATCCACCATGCGCTGGCTGAGCGGCTCGCCCCAGTCGATCTGCACCTCCAGCCTCAGCAGCCGGTCGCCCTCCGCCTGGCACTCCAGCAGCCAGATCAGGGCTTTGTCGTCGGGGCTTTTCCAGGGAGTGATCAGCCGCTTGGTCACGATCATGCCCTCTGCGCCGGCGATGGTTTCCTGGTGGCCGGGGAAGAGCCGCACGACCAGCGGCGTCAGCGGCCCATCCTGCCAGTCGCTGATCGCCAGGCTGATCCGCCGCGCGTACAGGGCGTCGGCCCACGGCCAGGTCACGTCCAGGGCGTTGCTGTCCGCATCCGCCAGGCAGAGGATTTCCTGGTTGGCCAGGCGGCTGATGGCGCCTTCCGGCAGCAGTTCGTATTCAAGGCTGTAGGGCTGGTCGAGTGCAGCGCTTATCGTAGACATAGTGCGCGCATTGTACACGCAACCGCCATTCGGATCAATGCACGTTTAACTCGGGGTTACGGTATAAGGAATTGCAAATGGGGATTAAGAATGCAAACGAGATTGGCGAACTGAGGGAGTCGGGTTGACAAAGCGAGGTGAGATGGGCTTAATGGGCAGAGACTGGCAAATCGGATTCTGCTAGGAAAGAAAATGCCCATGCCGCCATCGCAGCAAAGTCAAAGTGAAATCCGCGAGCATCTAGCCGAGCAGTTGGACTGGCGCTTTGCTGAGCGCAACGATGTCGCGGTAGCGCAAGCATTGTACGGCGGCGAAGCAGTGGATGGGTTGCATACGCTGGATGAAGCAGGACTGCTGGACGGCTTTTTTGCCTTTCTCAAGGCTTCTGAGGTGATGGCGGTCTGGCAAGGCTTCTGCATCGATGGCTTACAGCGCATCTTCATGCCCACGATCTACTTTGTGCTGCTGTACGGCACGCGGGTGCTGTTTGGGATTGAGTCGAGCAATGCCTTGCCGCTGTTGCTGTTCAGCAATGTAGCGATGATGACGCTGCTGGGCTTCAATGCAACGGCAGTAGCGGCAGGAATGACGACACGCGGCCAAAGCCAAGGTACGGGCCAGCGCACCTATGCGCTGATGGATCCGCAAACGCTGGCGGAGACGATCTGCAAAAGCACGGCAAGGAACTGGAAAAGCTCTTCAACGGCACGCTTGCCTGCCTGGCTCGCTTTGGCATTTTCATGGGCGAAATGATGGTGGCGGTGGATGGCACCCCATCACCACCAGCCCGGACTACGCCGGCTGCGGTTGCCAGAAGGTCAGCAAGAACGAGCGCAATGAACAGGGCCGCGAAATCAAAGTCGTGGAACTGGTCTACGGCTGGCGCCTGATTGCCCTCATCGACCTGGTGACGCTGATTCCGCTGGCGCTGCGCATCGTCCAGATTCAGGACAATGAAGCGCCTTACCTGCTCGACCTCGTGCGCTAGGCGCAGGCGAATCTGGTGCCGCACAGCCGGATTGTACATCTGGTAATTGACCGGGCCTATGTGGATGGCAAGACACTCTACGCTCTTGACCAGATGGGCATCCGCTTTGTGGTGATTGCCAAGCACAAGATGGCGGCCTACATCACGGCCTTGGCCAAGAGTGTCGAATCGCCGCTGTCCTATGAACGGGTCGAGACTGTCAGCCACGGTCAAGGGCGCAACCAGCAAGTCGAGACCTTGCTCACGCGCTAGTTTCCCAAGCGCTCAGCCGCCCGCGTGCGCAGCCATCTGACCTTCGTTATGCTGATGCTGGCCACCTCCACCGCTTATCGCCTGTGAGACAAGGCGCAAGCCAACCCGCAGCCGGTTCCCGCCACTTCAGCCAGCACGGCCAAGACAGTCACGCATCGCATCGTCAACTGCCAGACCGGCGAAATCCTGCCGGACTCCCGTTCCTTGGCACGTCAGGCCGCTCATCTCGCCGCGCCACCCTTGCCCCCGCGTCGCAACAAGCCGCCTAGACCAGGGACATCGGATCCGGACGACCGCAACATGCAGCTTTCCCATCACCTGCTCGACGGTCAATGCCTGCAGCGCTGGCGCCACCAGTTGCAGCAGGAAAACCGCGATAAGCTCATCGTTTTCATCGCCGACCGTTACGCCATCTTCGACACCCACGAGTTTCTGGTTCTCACCGGCGTGCCCGTCACCCGCATCCCCCCTCACCTCGGTTCACGCGATGACATCCTGCGCCGCTACGGCTGCCTCGCACAACCACCCTGACTTACAATCCATGTTGCAGATACGACTGATTCCTGCAACTCCTTATACCGTAACGCCGGAATGCCCCTCTTTATGGCACCCACAGCGGACGCTGGCCATTGTCCACCACTTGCCAGTGCTGACCGCTGGCGGGGTCCATAACCCAAACCGACATAATGATGGTTGGCCCTTTGAGCGGTAGCTGGTGATAGAGCAGGTAACGACCGTCCGGTGACCAAACCGGCGGGCTGTGGTCGACGGCGGGGTCAAAAGTCAATGGGCGTGCCTGTGTACCATCAGACCGCATGAGCCATAGCTGCTTGCTCAAAGACTTGTGTGCTCCCGTCAGCTCATTGCGCAGAAACGCAATCCATTGGCCATCGGGCGACCACGCCGGCGCATTATCCTGCACAAGGCTCTGTTCGCCGCTCAAGTTGACCTTGCGCTGTTGCACGGGGTCAATCAAAAACAGGTGACTCACCTGTTGGCTATCCTTCTCCGCAGTCTCAGCCATGAGCAAAACATCCTGCTGCGTACTCCACACACCAGTTTTGCCGGTCGTGGTCGTATAGACTGTTTCGGCCCCGCTATCCAAATTGACTACGACCATCCCCCCGCGATCGGGGGCGATGTAAGCCAACCATTTACTGTCGGCCGACCACTGTGGGTCCATGCCCAGTTGCTGGCCATCGGCCGAGAGCGGCGCCGTCTGTTTACTTTGCAGGTCCATGATATACAGTCTTGGCGGGCTGACGGCAGCGGATGCGAAGTCATTGGCATTGCGTTGGCTATAAGCGAGCAGCTTGCCGTCGGGCGAAAAAGCCGGTTCGCTGCAAAAGGCATTGGGGCATTCAAACAGTGGGGCCGGTTTGTCTGCACCCTCATGCGTAACCCAGAGGTCGGCGCCGCCGTCCTTGTTGACAGCCGAAAACACGATCTGGCGGCCATCTGGCGCCACGGCGAAATCCCATACCCCGTCCGTCGGATCAGTAAGCTGCACGGGTGGACGCTCGAGTTTTTCGCTGTAATCTAAAGGTGCATCGCTAAGAAATAACTGATTCCTGCCGTTGGCAGGTGCAATGAAAAGCAGCCGTGTCCGTACCGTGGTGAACTGCCAGGCAAACGGTTGGTTGAGGATCCGTCCCTTGACTCCTTCAATGCCGGGCTCGACCTGAACACTGTACGTGGTATCTGGTGCGAATCCCGCCCTGGGAGCAAACACGAGCCGGTTTCCTTCGACGCGCAGGCTGCCTTCGACCGGCGGATCGATCGTCATGCGCATACGTTCGGGACTCGTAACGATTGCCTGGTCAAATTGCACGGCAATCTCACTATGGGTTGACACGCCCGTGGCCGCAGCGGCTGGGCTTGCACTGGCAACACCGAGGCCAATCTGATCGCCGCGTGCGATGAGAAAGGCCGTGGCGGCAACCACCGCCACGACGACGATCCACACGATGCGGTCAAAGCGCGTAAACCGGGCGCGGTCTGTTTTGCCGGTCATGGCTTCGGTTATGGATACAGGTACGGCTGGGACGGGACTTCGACGTTGGTAACCGATTGTGCTGCCAGCACCGGGAGTTGCTCGCTGCCGAGCTTGCCGGGTTCCAGCACACCATGCACCTCCACCCATTGGTCGGCCGGCAGCGCTGCGGCTTTGGGCCAGCGCACGACCATGCCCGCCATGTTGGCGTCAGCCACGCAGCAGCTGACGACATAGCGCGCCACCATAAACTGTTCTGCGCCAAACCGTTTGTCGCGGAAAACAAATCCCACGACCTTTACCGGCTGGCCGGCAAAGTCACGTGCCGGATCTTGCGCGCCGGCAAAGGTTTGCAGCCAGTCGAGGACATTGCGCTCGGACGCGCCTTTGTTGGCCGCCGCCTGCACTGCGGCCGGCAGGCTCGAGGTTTGCAGGCTCATGCTGACCTCGCGATTGGCCATTGCGCTTGCCCCCAACGGCTGCGGCGGCACCAGGACGCCAAGTACCATCGGTAGCAGCAGCAGCAACAAGCCGCTGACCGTCAGCGCGTGACTGTGATCGTGGCTATGTTCGTGCGTGCCCGTGTCTGTTGCGTGCGAATGCCCGTCGTCATGACCGTGTGGCTCCGCATGTGCTGGCTCATTTGCGGCCTTGCGCTCGCTGGGCCGATAGCTGATCGCCATGATCAACAGGCCGACAATCGCCAGCATCGTGTAAGGGACAAAATTCTGGTTGATATAGAACAAAATCGTGCCGTTCATCAGGCGCGAATAGAGAAAAAGCGCCAGGCCAAATAATAGCAAGCCTTTGACGGCAGTCTGGATGCGCGGGCGCGCAAGATAATGGCTCATCGATCAGTGTCAGCCTCAGAAGAATAAATTCAAGTTCCACCAGACGCCGGCGAGGATCGAAAGTACAAGCGGCAGCAGAATGAGATAGCCGACGGTGCGCCGTTTGAACACGCCGAGAAACATAATCGTGCTCTTGATGTCGACCATGGGACCAAAGACCAGAAAGCTGAGAATCGAGCCTGTCGTGAAACTGGTGGCAAAGGCCCGCGCCAGGAATGCGTCGACGGTCGAGCAGATGGAGAGCACAAAGGCAAGCACAACCAGCACGAGCACCGAAATGACGGGGCCCTGGCCGACACTTAGCAGCAGCGACTGCGGGATCAACGTCTGTGCAGTGGCCGCTAGCAGCGAACCGACGATTAGATAACGCGCCATGTCAAAGAAGTCATCCCCGGCCAGCCGCATGGCTTGGTTCATCCGCTCGTTCATGGGCGGTGTGGGGCCGGGGGGCTTGGGTTCGTGCACGGCGCAGCAGGCATCGTGATGGCTCGCGTTGACCGCAGGCAGCAGCACCTCGGCGGGCTCTGCGCGACTGAATATATAGGCGATGCTGGTGGCAATGATGAAGCTGAATACGATACGGCCCCAGAAGACCGGGCCAAACCCGAACGCCATATAGGTGCTGAAGATGGCGACGGGGTTGATGGCGGGCGCCGCCAGCAGAAACGCAATGCCGGTCGAAATCGGCAGCCCTTTGCCGTAAAGCCGCCGCACCACGGGTACGACGCCGCACTCACATACCGGAAAGATGATCCCCATGCAGCCCCCGGCCAGCGAGCCCAACAGCGGCTGCCGGGGCAGAAATCGATCGAGCCAGGCCTGGTCGACAAATACCCCGATCAGACCCGAAACAATCGAGCCGGCCAGCAGAAACGGTACAGCCTCGATAAAAATGCCGAGGAAGATGGTGACAAAGGTTTGGCCGCGCTGCAGCAAGTACGTGAGTCCAGCGCCCGTCGTCAAGGCGTCGTAGAAAATGGACGCCAACGCTAGGAGCGACAGCCCGATTAACAAGCTCCAGCGCAACCAACGTCTGCCCTGTTCAGTTTTTGTTCGCGCGGTGGGGGAGACTTCCACAGCGGGTGCACTATGTGGTGGATCTGCCAGCATAACGCGATTGTAGCAGCAAACCCACATCTGGCAACCAGCCGACCCCGCCGGACGGCCTACGCATCGACTACATACGATCGCAACTCGATTGGGTTTGCGCTCAGTTCGCGCAATCGATGATCCCTTCGCTCACTCGAGCGCCTCTACAATCTGCCTGGCGTTGTAGCGCATCATGTCGAGATAGGTTGGCGCAGCGCCGTCTGACGGAGTGAGTGTTTCTGTATACAGGTTCGTCACGACCTTGATGCCAGTTTCCTGCGAGATCTGCTCAGCGAGCTGTGGATTGGCGTTCGCTTCCAGAAAGACAGCCGGCGCAGCGACGCGGCGAATCGTTTCGACCAGGTGTGCCATTTCTTCCGCCGAAGGCGAAGCGTTCGTACTGATGCTGGGGATGATAGCGCCGACGACGCGGAGCCCGTAGCGGTCTGCGAAATAGCCCAGGCTCTCATGATTTGTCACAAGTAATCGCCGCGCCTCTGGAACCTGCTGGATTTGGTCTGCAATTGACTTGTCCAGCTCGTCAAGTTTGGCAATATAGGCCGCCGCGTTTGCCGTATATGTGTCTTTGCCGGCCGGGTCGGATTGGATCAGCCCATCGCGGACATTCTCGACATAGATAACGACTTTCGTTGGATCCAGCCAAAAGTGGGGATCACCTGCCCCCTGCGTTGCATCCGTGGCTTCGCTGCTGCTTAGCTCGCCTGCGCGGGCTGTGCGGCTTGCCAAACCGGCTGAAGCCACAATGACCTCGCGCTTGCCGCCTGCATTGTCAAGCACCTTTTGCAGCCACTCTTCGTAGCCGGCCCCGTTGACGATCAGGACATTGGCATCGGCGATACGTCCAATATCTTGTGGTGTTGGCTCGAAGCCATGGGGATCGATCCCCAAAGGCATTAGTGTCACAATCTTAACCCGATCGCCGGCGACGTTTTGCGCAATGTCGGCGAGGAAAGATTCGACCGCTAGCACTTTTGGCGTCGCACCTTGCAGCCCTACGCTGCTTCCCAGCGGCGTTCCTATTCCCTGGCATCCCCCCAACATCAACCCTAGGGCCAGCAAGAGAACCCATGCGAATTGCCCTGCATATCGGTGTGAAGACATGGTTACATCCTCCATCTACTTAAGTCACCAGCGTAGCTAGCCCAAAACCACGCTATAAATGAGACTCATTCTCATTTATAGCGCACAGTATAGTTGAGAGCTGAGGGAGCGTCAAATCCAATGCCCGGCGTTACGGTATAAGGAGTTGCAGGAATCAGTCGTATCTGCAACATGGATTGTAAGTCAGGGTGGTTGTGCGAGGCAGCCGTAGCGGCGCAGGATGTCATCACGTGAACCGA
>JBBRBX010000021.1:0-57314 GCA_038205395.1 Caldilineales bacterium | reverse complement strand
AGCCATTGCTTGTACAGTAACTTCTGCGGCGATTAGCATTCCTCACCCTCCTTGGTTTTCATCGACCTGGATTGTGACCTGCTAATCGTCGTTTGTCATTTCTCTACGCACTTTGATGCACTTTTACCGGAAACTAAAGATACCAGCGATAGGCGGGAATGTCGCTGTTGTCGCCGAACATGATGCCCGCCTGGCAGGACGAAGTCATCGACGGCAGCCCGCAGTCCACATGTGACAGTTCATACCCCTCTTCGTCGATCAACTGCTGCAAGGTGGGCAGCAAGCCGTCATCCAGCGCCTGCTTGATGTGCCAGTAGCTCAGCCCATCGATTTCCAGCATCATCAGCCCGCGCCCCGTTTCGCCGGCGGCGGCAAAAGGCTGTTGGCGAGCGCGCTGCTCGATGCGGTTCTGATACCAGGAGCCTTCTTCGTCTACATCCAGGATGCCGGTCAAGATCGTGTTGAAGACCGCAAAGACGAGGCCGCCCAGCAGGCCGCCCAGCAGCGTCACCTCAAAGCCGGGCATGAGGAAGGCAGTGATCCAGAGCGCGAGCGCATTGACGAAGAAGCCGAGCGCAAACATGGCAATCCAGCCCAAGGGTTTGGCGATCAAAAAGAGCGCCGGGCGGATCAGCAGGTTGACGATCGCCAGCAGAAAGGCGGCGGCGATGGCGACCGTCCAGAGCGACGTGTCGCCCACCGCCTGCAGCGTAATATCAGGCAGCACCCAAGCGGCGCCGATCAGCGAAAGCGCGTCGACCAGCCAGAGAATGGCAAAGCGCACCAGGTACAACGCCACGGTGCGGATGGTGTTGGTCATGCCGCTGCTCCTGCAATGAAGTGGTGAATGGGTGGGGGGAACTGCCTGCCTCTACCGCAGCGGGCGCGTGCCCAAGGTCAAATCGATCTGCTGCTCCGCCCCGTCGCGCAGCACGGTGAGCTGAACGGTGTCGCCGGGGCTGGTGTAGCGTGCCATATAGGTCAGCATATCGTCAAAGGAGCTGATCGGCTGGCCGTCGATGGCCGTCACCAGGTCGCCGCCGCTGACATTGGGACAGATGGTGGGGAACTGCGTGCTGATGCGGCGGCTGGCCCCGCGCAAGCCGGCGCGGTCAGCAGGGCCGCCGTCGAGCACCTTCTCCACAATGGCGCCGCGCAGCGCCGGCTCCACACCCAGGTCCGGCCCGCACAGCGGGCTGAAGGTGATGCCGCTCACGCCCAGGTAGCTGTGGCTGTAGCTGCCTTGCTCGATCAGGCTGGGCACCACGCGGCTCAAGATGCTGACCGGTACGGCGAAGCCCACGCCGCTGTTGGAGCGCACTTCCGAACGAATCTGCGCGTTGACGCCGATCACTTCGCCCTGGTCGTTGAGCAGGGGGCCGCCCGAATTGCCGGGGTTGATGGCGGCGTCGGTCTGGATCGAGTCGGGAATCGTATAGTTGGCGGTCGTGGGCGCCGGAATGGAGCGGCCAATGGCGCTGACAATACCGCTGGTCAGCGTGCCGCGCAGCCCAAAGGGGTTGCCGATGGCCGCCACCCGCATCCCGACATAGATGTCGTCCATGCTGCCCAGCCGCACCGGCGTCAGTTCATAGCCGGTGGGGTCGATCTTGATCACGGCCAGGTCGCTGTCCTGGTCTTCGCCCACCACCTCGGCCAACGACATGGTGCCGTCGTTAAATGTCACCTGCACCTGGCTGGCATTTTCCACCACATGAAAGTTGGTCACGATGTGGCCGTCCGTGTCCCACACAAAGCCCGACCCGCTGCTGGTGATCTCCATGTCGCTGGGCAGAGTTTTCTGGCTGTCCGTGAGGGCAGGATGCTGCATGTTGACGGTGATGTTGACGACAGAGGGGTTGACTTGTTCGTAGATATTGCGCAGCACGGCGCTCTCATAGTCGATCCCATCCGGCGGCGGCTGCACCACCACCTGCGGGCGCGCCGTCGGCTGCACCGCCGCCACCGGGCGCACGCCGCTCTCGCGCGCGGACGCAGGTGACACGCTGTTGATGCCGAACACAACGACGCCCGCCGTCAACAGGAAGCAGGAGGCGAGCAGAACCACGGTCGCAATGGCAAAGGCAATCAGCGCCGGTCTTCCGCGCTTGGGTGTGGGTGGCGTGGTTTCATACATAACGGTTCACCGTATCGATCTGAATCAATTCCAACCTGGCAGCGACATGATATACTGCCTGCACACTGTGCTGCCTGCATACTGTACTAGCCGGATACTATACTACCGGATGCCATATTTGCACACGCCGCCGTCAAAGACCGTGACTAGGCTCACTTTCATTCGCTTGTGTTACAATGCAGCCTGGCCCGTGCAAGCGAAAGGCGAGCTTTTGTGCAGCCTATGCATCGTCTGCGATCATGCAGACACCGTTGCAAATCGCCCTTGATCCTTTTATGACGCAGCTATGAACCGCCGCCAACTTGCATTTGTGATTGTCCTTAACGCCCTGATCAGTGTCGTCATTGCGATGGCTGTGGTCTGGATCGTAGAGGCGCGGCGGCCCGACCCCGAAGCGCTGGCCGCCGTCTACACCCCCATCGCGGCGCCGCCCGTTCCGCTGGCGGCTACGCTGACGCCCACAACCAATGTCGCGAACCCGGCCCCCGCCGCGGGTGGTGAAGCGGCCGCGGCTGCACCCACAGCGGCGACCGGCGAGTCTGACGGCGCCTCTGCCGCTGCACCCGCCGGCGAGTCTACGACGCCGGCCGCGGGGTCGGAATATGTGATCCAGGTGGGCGACAGCCTCTCCGGGGTGGCCGACCGCTTCGGCGTGCCGGTAGCGGCCATTGTCGAAGCCAACAAGCTGGCCAACCCCGACTTTGTCTTTGTCGGCCAGCGGCTGATTATCCCGGATGCCGCGGCCGCGCTGCTGCCTGCCGCCACCGCCACGCCTATTGCCTCCACCGTCACAAGCGGCATCCGCCTGGCCAACGTGGAAGGCGCCGGTGCACTGGAAGCGGAAGTGGTCAGCGTCGGCAACGACAGCGATCTGGCGGTCAACCTGCAGGGCTGGCGGCTGGAGCGTGAGGGTGGCTCTGCCTACACCTTCGGCAACCTGCTGCTCTTTCCCGGCAGCGGTCTCAAGGTGCATTCGGGCGCCGGCGCGGACAGCAGCGTGGATGTCTACTGGAATCAGCCGGCTTCCGTCTGGAGCAGCGGCGCTGCGGCGCGGCTGCTCAATCCGCAGGGGGCCGAGGTTTCGCGGCTGAGTATACCCTGAATGGGTTTGCGCCAAAAACGAGAGCAGGAAATTCTGTAAGGAAGTGATCGGATGAGCGAAGAAAAAGAAGGCAATCGCGGCCGCAAGGGGCGGCGGCGCTACTTTCAGAGCAAGAAAGATAACCACACGCAAGGCCAGGGCGGGCAGGCCAATCAGCCGGGGCAGCCCGGCTCGTCGCCGCGTGCCGGCGAACATAAGCCGCCCGCGGCCAATAAGGCGCGCAAGGCCCGCCGCCGCGCCCGCTCGCGCCAGCATTTCGACGACAACCGCGCCGTCAATTTGGAGGCCGAAGTGGCCTACGAAGCGCCGCAGGCGGTCTATATCTATGAGCACAGCGCCCACCCCGAACTGCGCGACGCCTATGAGTTCCGGCCCGACCACTTCTCCAAGGTGGGGCATACGCTGACCGACTACCAGATTGACCTGTCCAAGCTATTTCCGGGTGAAATGGCCGCCGACGGCACGCCCGTGCTGAACAGTATGCTGCCCACGCCGCAGTTTGATTGGAGTGAGTGGGAAGAGGAAGAAAAAGTAGAAAAAGCCCCAGAAACGGAAGTGGTAAACGCAAAAGAAGTAGACCCGGAAGAAGTAAACACGAAAGAAGCAAACCCGGAAGAAGAGAAAGGCTAAGGGATAACGCCATGCCGCCTGTCGTTACCGTTCGAGAACTCAAGGACTATGTGGGGGAGGAAGTCACCCTTCAGGGGTGGCTGCACAACAAAACCGGTAAGGGTAAGCTGCACTTCCTCCAGGTGCGCGACGGCACGGGCATCTGCCAGGCTGTCGTCTTTCGCGATAACGTCTCACCCGACGACTTTGACATCGCCAAGTCGCTGACCCAGGAGAGCAGCATCATCATTTCCGGTGTGGTGCGCGCTGACGTGCGCGCACCGGGCGTGCCCGGCGGTTTCGAGCTGGATGCGCGCCGGCTGGATACGTTGGGCATTTCGGACCCCTATCCGATCACCCCCAAAGAACACGGCATCGAGTTCCTGATGCAGAATCGCCATCTGTGGCTGCGCTCCTCGCGCCAGTGGGCGGCGCTGCGAGTGCGGGCGACGATCACGCGCAGCATCCGCGACTGGCTCGACAGCCATGATTTTCTCAATGTCGATACGCCCATCATCACGCCGGCGGCGGCGGAGGGCACGACGACCCTTTTTGAGATCGACTATCACGGCGAACCAGCCTACCTGGCGCAGACCGGCCAGCTCTATAATGAGGCCAACATCTTCGCCTTCGGCAAGGTCTACTGTTTTGGCCCCACCTTCCGCGCCGAAAAGAGCAAGACCCGCCGCCATTTGCAGGAATTCTGGATGGTGGAGCCGGAAATTGCCTTCTGCACGCTGGAACAGTTGATGGATGTGGAAGAGCAGTTTGTCAGCTACATCGTGCAGCGCTGTCTCAACGAATGCGCGCCTGAACTGCGGCTGCTCGAACGCAATACCGAATTTCTGCAGCGCGTGGTGCCGCCTTTCCCGCGCATCCATTACGACGAAGCCGTGCGCATGATCAACGCCGCCGCTGAGCGGGGCGAGCTGGTGCCCGGCTACGAAGAGAGCGTGCCCGCCATCGAGTGGGGCGACGACTTCGGCAGCCCGCAGGAGACCTATCTGGCCGCCCAGTTTGACCGCCCTGTCTTTGTGCACCACTACCCCACACAGGTCAAGGCCTTCTACATGGAGCCGGAAGCCGACCGCCCCGAAGTCTGCCGCAGCGTCGACCTGCTGGCCCCCGAAGGCTATGGCGAGATCACCGGCGGCAGTGAACGGATGAGCGACGCTTCCAAGTTGCTGGCCGCCATCGAGCGCCACAAGCTGCCGCTCGCCCCCTATGAGTGGTATGTCGATCTGCGCCGCTACGGCTCGGTGGTGCACAGCGGCTTTGGCCTGGGCGTCGAGCGCACCGTCGCCTGGATTTGCGGACTGGACCACGTGCGCGAAACCACCGCCTTCCCGCGCACCTTGACGACGATGCGCCCTTAACGTCTTGTACGAGGTCGTGGCGGCGAGCGTCGCCGCCACGACCACGCCTGCCGCCGGCCCCAAGATCTTCCTCGCCACGCTGCTCTGCGCCTTTCTGCTCACCTATGCCTTGACGCCGTGGGCGGCCGGGCTGGGCGCGCACTGGGGGCTGCTGGACCGGCCAGGCGGGCGGCGCAAGCACAGCGGCGCCATCCCGCGCACCGGCGGCCTCGCCCTCTTTGGCGGGTTTTTTGTTACGGTGCTGCTCATCACCCTGCTGCCCGAACTGCTGCCGCTGCCATGGGCGGCCTGGTTTCCGGCGCGCAACGACCCCAACGAGCTGCGCCGGCTGGTCGCGCTGCTGGCGGGCAGCCTCTACTGCACCGTCTTTGGGCTGCTGGACGACCGGCTGCATTTCCGCCCCGGCCCGCAGTATCTGATCCAGTTGGGCGCAGCCGCCATCGCCGTGGCCGGCCTCATCTTTATCAAGCATATCAACAACCCGTTGGGGGAGGGGCTGCTCTTTGGGGAAGAAGGCTTTCCCTGGTGGCTGCTCTGGCTGGTGACTGTGTTCTGGTTTATGGGGATGATGAACACAATCAACTTTCTGGACGGCGCCAGCGGTCTGGTTGCCGGCGTCACGGCTATTCTCTCCGCCGTGCTGGCCGTGCATATGATCTGGCGGGCGGAGCCGCCGCAGTTGAGTGTGGCGCTGCTGCCGCTGGCGCTGTTGGGAACGGCATTGGGCTTTCTACCCTTCAACTTTGCGCCCGCGCGCATCTTTATGGGCAGCAGCGGCTCCTACTTTCTGGGCTTTGCCATCGCCGCGCTGGGCATCATCGGCGGCGCGCGGCTCGCCACCGTGCTGATGGTGGTGGCGCTGCCGGTCGTAGAGGTCGGCTGGCTGATGGTCAGCCGGCGGTGGCGCGGTCTCTCCATCGGCGCCGGCGGGCGGGATCATCTTCACTTCCGGCTGCTCGACATGGGCATTCCCGAACGGGCGCTGGTGGTGGGCTACTGGCTTTTCTGCGCCGCGCTGGGCGTGCTGACCCTGGCCATTGCCGGTACGCTCTACAAAGTGCTGGCGCTAGCCGCCATCACCGCCGTGGCGTTGGGCGTGCTGGTGTGGGCGGCGTGGCAGGATGGGGCCGCCACCGATTGATGGATGTTAGCTATTTAATCCGCAACGCGACGATCCGTTCGCTCGGCCCGCCGCCTGCCCGTTTGCGCACAAACCGCACGCTGTGAGGCGGCTTTTTTGTGGCGGCGGCGCAGGCTGGCGCCGGTCAAGCGGCAGCTTGGGACGCGGCGTAGCCCGTAGTATACCAAACAAATATATGTGCCCTATTGGTGCCATGAGGGAGGTGGGGAATGGCATAGCTTCACTGTTATGTATCCGAAGCGGTTGCGCGCAAGGTGCAGGAACGCGCAGAGGCCGCGGGACTTTCCACGTCTCGCTATATCGCCCGACTCATTCACCGCGACGTGAGCGGCGGCTGGCGAGGCGGGGAACTGACGCGCCCTGAACAACCACAGCTTGAAGCGCGTGAAGTATTTGCCGACTGAGAAATCGCTGTATGTACCTGTTGGACACAAACGCCTGCATTCGCATACTCAACAACCGTTCGCCTGCGATTGCGGCGTCACACGTCTGACGAGTTCTGTCTATATGCCGTGACGAAAGCCGAACTGCTGTTCGGAGCTTATGAACGTTTATCGGCGGCAATGATCTGCTGATTGCGTGTGAGCAGTTGGGAGCGGCGCGGGGGTAAGCCAATGCACCGGGAATCACTCTAGGCGCCGATACTCCTGGTCGATCCGTTCACGCAAAAAGGCTTTGATGAGTGACTGGTACAGGATGTCGCGCTTGTTGGCCAGTTGACGCAGCTCTGCCAGCATGGATTCCGGCAGGTGCAGGGAAATCGTCTTGGTGGAAGGCTTCAAGTTGGGCAAAAGCACCCGCTTCGCCTTGCCCCAATCCAGGTACTCTGTGGAGTCGTGTCCCTGCCAGAAGTCGCGTTCTTCCTCTTCATTTTTGGACTCAGGAACTTGCTGCAGCATAGACCACCCTCTCTTTCCGGCTCATGTCGCGGGCTGATATCACCCGTAATTTGTCATCTAGCACCGCAAACGCAACAAACAAATAGCGACCGGCGTTGGTTTGTCTGAGTACAAAGAAACGCAGCTCCGTCCCAGAATGGGCTTGATCCTGCAGCAGCAGCAGCGGGAGGTTAAAGAAAAGCTCTTCGGATTCGTTAAGCGTAACACGATGTTTCACCCAGTTCTTTTCACGATTGCCATCGTCCCAATCAAAGCCGGTGACGCTGCTCAGGTCTATCATGGCTGTATACTATTACAATATACAGCGGTTTTCAAGCTTCCTCATGAAAAGGATTCCTGTCCTGTGCGCGCCTCTCAAAGATAGCGCGCGGTGATGCTGCGGGCGCAGGTCTGCAGCCCGGCCGGCGGCCCGGCATACAGCACTTCTCCGCCGGCGCTGCCGCCTTCGGGGCCGAGATCGATGATCCAATCCGCCTGCCGGATTACGTCTAGATGATGCTCGATCAGGATCACGCTGTTTTGGGCATCCACCAGCCGGTCAATGATCGCCATCAACAGGCTGATGTCGGAGAGGTGCAGCCCGCTGGTAGGTTCGTCCATCACATAGATGCTGCCTTGTTTGTGCAGTTCGGTAGCCAGCTTGAGCCGCTGCCCTTCACCGCCCGACACGGTGCTGAGCGGCTGGCCCAAGCGCAGATAGCCCAGCCCCACATCGTTCATGGCCTGCAGCACGGCCCTGATCTTCTTCTCGCTGAAAAAGGCCAGCGCCTCCTCTACAGTCATGTCGAGCACGTCACTGATGCTTTTGCCGCGCAGTGTATAGGTCAGCACTTCGGTCTTGAAGCGTTTGCCCTCGCAGAGTTCGCAGGGGGAAGTGATGCCCGCCATAAAGGCCAGGTCGGTGTAGACCACCCCCAGCCCGTTGCAGTTGGGGCAACTGCCGGCCGAGTTGAAGCTGAACAGCGAGGCGCTCACCCCATTGGCTTTGGCGAACGCCTGGCGGATGTCGTCCATGATCCCGGTGTAGGTGGCGGGCGCCGAACGGCTGTTGGCCGTCACCCGCGCCTGGTCGATCACCAGCGCGTCGGGGTGCTGGGCCAGAAAGACATCGTTGATCAGCGTGCTCTTGCCCGAACCCGCCACCCCCGTCACCACCGTCAGCACGCCGGTGGGAATGTCCAGCGTGATATTCTTGAGGTTGTGCAGATGCGCGTTGCGGATCGTCAGCCAGCCGCTGGGTGAGCGCACTGCCTGCTTGACCGGCAGATGCTGCTGTAAAAAGCGGCCGGTGAGTGTGTCCGCCTGCTGGAGTGCAGCAAAGCTGCCGCTGAAGACTACTTCCCCGCCGTGTGTCCCCGCACGCGGGCCAAGGTCCACGATGTGGTCGGCGATGGCCATCACATCCGGATCGTGCTCGACGACCAGCACGGTGTTGCCCTTGTCGCGCAGCTTGCGCAGCAGGCTGGTGAGGCGCGCCACATCGCGCGCGTGCAGCCCCACGGTCGGTTCATCGAGAATATAAAGCATCTCGGTCAGGCTGTTGCCCAGGTGGCGGATCATCTTGACGCGCTGCGACTCGCCGCCGGAGAGGGTGGCGGTTTCGCGGCTGAGGCTCAGGTAGCCCAGCCCGATGTCCACGAGATGCTGCAGCCGCTCGCGCAGCCGGTCCGCCACCTTCTCAGCGGCGAGGTCGCTGAAATCCGCCAAAAAAGCGAGCAGTTCCGTCGCCTCCAGGTCTGAGAGTTCGGCAATATTGCGCCCGCGAATGCGGCACGCCAGCGCAGCCTGGTTGAGCCGGCCGCCCCGGCAGAGCGGGCAGGTCTGCGTGGTGGTGAACTGCTCAAAGATGGCGCGGTTGCGCGGCGACATCGCTGCGCTGTCTTTCTTGATGTACATGCGTGTAAAGCGCTCCACCAGCCCCTCGTAGTTGGAGCCGAACTCGCCAAAGGAGACCTTGACATCGGCGCCGTAGAGCAGGGCGTGCATCTCCTCCTCGCTGTAGTCCGCAATCGGCTTGTTGTTGTCGAAGAGACCGGAGAGCGGATACATCTTCCACATCCACTTGCCCACCTTGAACTCCGGGTGCAGGATTGCCCCGTCGTTGAGCGACTTGCTGCGGTCGAGGAGTTTGTCCACATCCAACTGGACGGTCTTGCCGATGCCTTCGCACTCCGGGCACATGCCCTGCGGGGTGTTGAACGAAAAGGCAAAGGCCGGCCCGGCATAGGGCTGCCCGGCGCGCGAAAAGAGCAGCCGCAGCAGCACGGAAATATCGGTATAGGTGCCTGCCGTGGAACGGGCACCGCCGCCGACCCGCTTTTGGTCGATGATGATGGGCGCGTTGAGATGTTCGATGTGGTCGACTTCCGGCTGGCCGTAGTGGGGCAGAAAGCCCTGCACAAAAAAGGTGAAGGTTTCGTTGAGTTGGCGCTGGGCTTCGGCGGCAATGGTGTCAAAGACCAGCGACGATTTGCCCGAACCGGACACCCCGGTAAAGACCGTAATTTTCTGTTTGGGAATATCCAGCGAAACGTCCTTGAGGTTGTTCTCGCGTGCGCCGCGCACCTCGATACACCGGCGATCCGTCATACTCCGCTCCTTTGCATCTGTTCGCATTGGTTGTCCTGCCGCCGCGCCCTAGACCGGCGCGGCGAAACAGTATATCACAACTGCCGAACATTTGTTCCCACCAGTTTATCGATTCCTGTCCACCGATTCGGTGTAATCTACGTCTGAATCTGCGGACAGGCCCATAATCTACAAATTTGGCCCCACCTCCACCACAAAGCCGAGCAGGCCGATGGCGACCAGCAGCGCGCCGGAAACGGCGGTCAGTTGGCGGTCGTAGCGGGTGGTCCACTGTGTGAAGCGGCGCTGGAAGGGCTGGGCCAGCAGCGGCAGCAGCACGAGCGGCCAGCCAAAGCCCAGCCCAAAGGCGAGAAAGTAGAGCAGGCTGCTTGCCAACTGTTGGCCGCTGCCCGCGCCCAACAAAAAGGCGCTGACGACAATCGGCCCGGCGCAAGGCAGCGTCATCGGCCCCAACAGCAGCCCATAGATGTAGGCTCCCGCATACGGGTTGCGCAGCAGCGGCGCCTGCGCCAGGCTGAGCCGGCGAAATGGGTTGCGCCCCGCCAGCAGCAGCAGCCCCAACCCGATGACGGCGACGTAGATCAGCGGCAGCAGCCAGGGCAGCACCGCGGCAAAGGACGCCTGCAGCACGTAGAGCAGCCAGCCGGCGACCAGCATCAGGCTGAGCACACCCGCCAGCACCAGCAGCCCCAGCCAGCGCATCGCCCGCCGCCCCTGCTCATCGCCGGCGCGTGCGGCCAGAAAGGCCATCAGCCCCGGATAGAGCGGCAAAATGCAGACGTTGGTCAAGATGGCGGCGTTGCCCAAGACAAACGCCTGCACCAGCTCGTTCATGCGGAAGCTCTCCCTCTATTGGCAGCATGTGTCCATGCACACCGCCCCCGATTGAAAGTCTATCTATACGCTCACCCCTCTGCGGGCGCGACTTGGTCGAGAATGGCCTGCGTGCTCTTGATGCCGGTCACCAACTCGCCGCTCGACCCGTCGGGGCGGATAACAAAGTGCGGCGTCGCGGGCGGGTTGGCGATGGTCTGGCCGAACTGGGCGGCCAGCGCCTGCAGCATCTCCGGCGACATGGCGGCGAAGATCAGGTCATAGCCCGTGTCGGCGGCGTAGGCGGCCAGCGCTTCGTCCCCGATGTTGGGTTCGATGCTGAGCGCGACATAGACGACATCGGCGCCGCTCTGCGTGCGGGCTTCATGCACATGGGCCAACTGCTGGCGGCAGTTGCTGCACCAGGTGGCGAACGGCTCGACAAAGACGGTCTTGCCGGCAAAATCGGCCAGGGTAAAGGTGGCGCCGCTGCGGGCGTCGGTCAGCGGGGCAAGCTGCCAGGCGGGGCGATCCGTCATTGTGGCTGCCTCTGCTGTGGCGGCTGCCTCGTCAGCCATCGCGCCATCGGCCATTGCCTCATCGGTCATCGCCTCATCGGTCATTGCGGTGGCTTCCGCTGCGGGAGCGACGGCTGTGGCGGTGGGGAGGGTGACGGCTGCCGGTTCAGCGGCGGCCGCTTCCGTTGCGGCGGGGGCCGGCGCGCCGGCGCAGCCGCTGAGCAGCAGCACGGCCGCCAAAGTTAGGCTGAAACGCTGAACAAGGTTGCTGGTGAGCATGGGTTTGATCCTTTTATGGTTCGATTCTTTCCAGTGCTGGTTGCCGGCAGGCGCTCCTGCCTGCACCAGCATAGCAGCCGATCTCTCCCCCGTCTTTAAGCAATCCTTATGCGTTTCTTACGGCGGATTTGTTGCTTACGGGTGCGCACGCGAAGCAGCCCCTGCGTCTCTCGTCGAAACGCAAGGGCTGCTTGTAGGTCTCTATTGCCGGCAGGCGCTCGCCTGCGCAGTTTTACTCGACGATCACCTGTTCGCTGGCGCTGCGGCCAAATACTTCGGGCGAGTACATCTCTTCGGCCTTGGCCGGCGGCACGACATACGTGCCGGGGGTGGTGGCGCGTGCGACATAGCTGTAGTCGTAGACGCCATCCCACAGATAGGTGGCGAAGGCTTCGGCGCCCGAGTCGCGCAGGTTCTGGTGCTCATACCACGGCCCCCACCACCACCAGCCTACTTTGGTCGCGGGGTCGGCAGGCGCGGCCGGTGCGCTTTCCGCCACGGCCAGGTCGGGGTTGATGATCTCCAGCCCCGCGGGCAGGCGGTCCACCAGCGCCACATGATAGCGGCGGTTGACGGCCACCATCGTGAGTTGGATGCGCACACGCGCCCCCGCCTTGATGTGCCAGACGCCCTCTTCATCTCGCCGCACATCGCCGGGGTCGTCCACCGCCGTATAGGTGCGCTGGACGACAAAGCCCATATCCAGCGGCGCCAGCGTCAGGTCGGTGGGCGCATAGGTGAGACCCAGCCGGTAGTAGAGACGGCCATCGCCCTCCTTGGCAATCAGCACATCCTGCGTCCCCGGCTGGGTATCCGGTTCGCCAGTCAGATAGCGCATGGGCACGGTCGTCTCGAAGCTGTCGGTCGTGTAGCCGCGGAACTCGCTTTGCGCCACATACGTATCGCCCAGCCAGACACGGGCGATGAAGTCCGGCGCCACATTTTCAAAGGTGTTGAAGTAGCGGTCCATGGCCAGGATCACCCAGACGTTTTCCTGCGTGTTGCCCCAGCGCCCATTGTTGCGCGCCGCCATCAGCCCGCGCACCACCTTGACGATCAGGTCGCTCTGCGGCTGCATGGCGATCAGCGCATCCAGCACGACGGCATCGGTGCGCCGGTCGGAGTGGAGCAGGAGGTACTCCTGGTCGCCGTAGGACGAGAAGAAGTTAGCCATGCCTGCCGTCTCGACTGCGCTGTTGTTGATGCGGCGGGCAATTGCCGCCGCCTGCTCCGCCGAACCGGCATCCTGACCCATCACCTGCCACAGCCAGGCCAGCGCTTCCAGCGGGGCCTGATCCAGCGGCAGTTCGGCGTAGATGGTGCGCGCCTTGAGCGGGTCGAGGTCGCCCATCAGCGCCCGCACATAGAGGGCGTAGGCGCTGAGCGTCTGGCGCACCGGCGCGCTGTACCAGGATTCGTAGTGACTTTCCACGCTGCGCAGATAGTCGCGCGCGGCCTGCAGCGTCTGCGGCTGGACGGCGTAATCCTTGCTCTGCGCCACCTGTAGGGCATGGGCGACAAAGATGCTGTTGTAGATGACGGAGTCATCGCCGCGCGCCCACATCGGCCAGCCGCCGTCGGGGTTCTGCATGGCTTCCAGCCGGGCGATGTCGCGCGCTACCGCACCGTTGATCTCCTGCGGCGACTGCAGCCCATCCGCCGCAAAAGCGGTCAGCACATTGCGCAGGGCCGCCACGCTCATCACGCGCGAGGCGATCTGCTCGGAACATTCAAACGGATACTCCTGCAGATAGAGAACGGCGTCGGTCAGGCTTTGCAGCGCGGTGGACGAGGTGCTCACCTGCAGGCCGCCAAACTGCGGGAAGACATTCTGCGGCTGCGCCACCGGCTGGCGCACGGCCCCCTCATCGACTGTGCCGTAGACGGCGAACGCCTCCGTGGTGGCCGGCGTGTAGACGGGAAGCTGCACCTGGGCAGCGTCGGCGTAGCCGGCCCCGGTCGCGCCGCCCTGCTCGCTCACCTGGGCCGCCACCACCTGGGCGTAGGCTGTGCCCACACTGTCCGTAGCGGCGGCGAAGCGCACGGCCACGCGGTCATTGGCAGGCACGCTGACCCGCTGGGCGCTGGGGCCATCCAGCTTTAGATTGGCCGTCTCCACCGCCACATCCACCGTCAGCGGTTCATCGGTCTGGTTCTGCACCACCACCGGCAGGACAAAGCGGTCGCCGAAGTTGAGGAAGCGCGGCGCGGCGGGACGCACCATCAGCGGCAGCCGGGCCGTGACGTTGGCTTCCGCCGAACCGAACTGCTGCTCGGTGGCCGCCACCACCATCACGCGGTAGCGGGTGAGGTTGTCGGGCAGTTTGTACTCGACCGTGGCGCGGCCCTCGGCGTCGGTGCGCACATCGGGGGCGAAGAGCGCCAGCGGGTTGAAATCCGAGCGCACGGCGATGGGCGTAGCCGTCTTCTCCATGCGGGCTTCGCTCTCCTCCAGCATAGGGGCCATCGCCATGGTGGCCTGCGGGGCAGCCGCCGGCATAGCGGCGTCCGCCGCCTCGGCGCCTGCGCCCATGGCTGCCGTGTCGCGCATCGCGCTGTTGGCGCTCTGCATCTCGTCCAGCATGGTCTGTGGGTTGGCGAGAACGATCGTGGTGCGACCATAGACGCTGTTCGTGCCCGCCCCACGCGCGGTATAGAATGCCGCCAGCGGGTCGGCCAACTGGTAGCCGGAGAGCGCCAGCACGGCTTCATCCACCACGACCACGGCCAGTTCGGCGCCGGCCACCGGCTGGCCGCTGCTGTCCGTCACCGCCAGATCGACGGAGGTGCTGCTGCCAGGGTCCACCTTGGCCGCCGCCACGGTGGCGCTGACGGCCAGGGTGCGGCTGAGCGGCGGAATGTCGAGGTCAAGGCTGCCGCCGGCATAGGCGGGGCGGGCAGCCACATCCGCCAGCGGGTTGCCCTTGTCGTCCAGCCGCGGGGCCGCGCCGGTGACGTCCACCTGCACATGCAGATTGGGCAGATAGCTCTCTTGAATAGGAATCTCCAGTGTGACCGAACCACCGGTCAAGGTGAAGGGCTGGGTTGAGACGATGCCGTCACGGGCGAGGGTGAGCAGCCCGGCGGCGGCGGCGAAGGGCGCCTGCACCAACAGCCTGGCCGTGTCGCCCGGCTGGTAGCTCTCCTGGTCGGGCACCAGCACGAGGCTCTCCTGCTGCACATTGCGCTGCGGGATGCTCTGGCCGCCGCTCACCCAGCGTGTGAACTCGCTGCGGTTGAGCCGCTCGTTGTCGTCGCGCACTTCGGCGCTGATGTGGTATTCGCCGCCTTCGCCCGTCGTAAAGCTGCACTTGACCGGCTCAGCCTGCGATGTCACCGTGCAAAGCTGCTCGTCTGCCTCCTGCTCCTGCCATTTGCCCTCTGTGAAGACCCAGTCCATGCGCACGGCGCGCGCCTGGATCGGGCGGCCGGCGACAACCTGGCCGTCCACATCGGTGACGATCAACTCCACGTCCAGCGGGTCGCCCTGCTGGACAAAGGTGCTGGGCGAACGCAGCCCCACATAGAGCGCGGCGGGGTGCACCAGCAGGGTGGTGTTGGCCGCCCAGGTCTGGTTGTTGAGATCCATCACGCGCGCCTCGGCCAGCACGCTGTAGGGGCGCGGCTCGTCGGCCTTGACAAAGGTCAGGTCGAGGTATTGGCTGCCGGTGGCGTCGGTGGTGGCGCTGTACTGCAGCGGGCCGTTATCTACCGTACTGTCGTCGCCGTAATAGCCGAAATTACTGTACATGTCATAGCTGGGTGTGCTGTACCACCAGGGCGTCCAGACGCCAAAGACGAAGTCGTCCCAGTTGGGGGGCGAGTAGCTGGTGGGCGAGGCGTTGATCGTCCAATCCGTCTGTGCGCCGGGCAGGGGGCCGCCGGCATAGTACTGCGCTGAGGCGGCCAGGGTGGCGGTGTCGCCCAAGTAGTAGGGGGCGACCGTCTCGTTGCGGGCAGTCACTTCAAATTCAGGGCGGCGGAATTCCTGCACCTGGAACGAGTGGTAGTAGTCACCGTTGGCCACGCTGCCCACATTCTGGGCGGAGAACTGGATGGAGGCATAGCCTAAGTTGCTGTTGGCCGGCAAGGTGAAGGCCAGGCTGAAGCCGCCCAACTCGCTGAGCGTGAGCTTGCCGTCGCTGAGCCGGTTGCCCTGCGGGTCCATCACTTGATAGGTGACGGGTGCGCCGCCGATCTCCTGCAGGCTGATGTCGCCCTGCGGGCCGGGGCTTAGCCGCCGCACATAGCCCTTGACGTGCACCTCTTCGCCGGGGCGGTACATGGCGCGGTCATCAAAGACAAACCAGCGCAGTTCCGCCTGATTGTCGGCGGAGGCCCAGCCGGCGCTGTCCCACATGTAGCTGGAGCGGGGCAGGATGGCGAGGTCGTCGCCCAGCCGGCCCACCAGCAGATTGGCCGCCTGGCTGGGCAGCTTGAGGCGCGCCAGCCCGTCGCCGGTGGTGGTCGCCTGTACTGGGCTGGGGAGCAGTTGCAGCTGCACATCCGCCAGCGGTTGGCCGTCGTTCAGCCGGGTGGCCCAGGCCGCCATCTGCGTGTTGTCGGAAATGGCGTCCAGGCCGATGTTCGTCACCTGCACCCAACTCTGCACCACATTGTCGCTGCGCGGGGTGAACAGGGAGAGCAGCGAGGCGGGCTTATCGACCACCACGATCAACTGGCCGTACTTGCCGCCCAGCGCGCTGCTGAGGTCGATGGCGGTCTCCGTCAGCACATCCGGCTGCGCCTTGACATCGATGATGGTCTCGAGGATGCGTTGGCCGGGCGGCTCCTGGCCGCGGTCGCGGTAAAAGTCCTGCAGATGTCCCACCCAGGCCGGCCACAGGTCGGGGGTGACGGCATAGGCGCGCACACGCAGCTTGTCATAGTTGATCGAGTAGACGGTAAAGACGGGGGTTTTGGCCGTGGGGTCCAGCGTCGTCAACGGCCCCTGCGGCCCGGTCAGAAAACTGGCGGCGCTGCCGGTTTGGAAGGTGACGGTGGCGTCCGCGCCTAGCGTTTGGCCGAAAGTGTCCTGCAGTGCACCGCTGATGGTCACAGTATAAAGTGTACGCCCAGCAGTCGCGCCGTAGATGGTAAGACCCTGGTAGCTGCTCGCCACCTGCATGCCGGGGATGGCAGGCTCGACGCGCACCAGGTCATTGTTGATCAGCTTGGGGTTGAGCGGGTTGTTGAACTCGACCGTAAACGGCTGGCCCGGTGGGCAGTCGCTGCCGCTGTAGCCGCAGTACGAATCAACCAGCCGCAGCGCGCCGTAGGTCTGGAAGCTGAACGACTGCACCTGCTGCGTCGTCAGCGGCCCTTCGGCGGAGGGTGTCCCCGGCCCAATGTTGACTGTCACCGTGGTGTCGCCGGGGAAAAGCTGCTGCGGCTTGAAGGCCAGCCAGCGCCCAGGTTCGGCATAGGCGGCGTAGCTGCTGACGGTGGCGTCCGCCGCCACCTCTTCCTTTGTCGCCGGTCGCAGGGGGATGCTCTGCCCCCCCGCCGTGGCGCTGATCGTGGCCAGGACTGCGGCGGGGTCGATGCGCTGGTCAAAGGCGACATAGAGTAGCGGGTCGCGCGCCTGGGGGCCATAGGTCGGGTAGGCGGTCTGCACGGTGGGTGTGGGCGTGCGGAAGCTCCATGTGACCGCTTCCGCCAGTTTGCCGCCTGTGGCCGACTGTGTGCCGGCGGGGATGGTGGCGGTGAAGACCGTGGCCATCGGGAAGCGCCCGCTGGATTCACCAGTGGACTCATCTTTATATTCAAAAGACAGCGTGGTGGTGCCCAGCCACTTCCAGACGCCCGGCAGTTCCGGCGTCAGCTTGACCGGTGCATCTGCGGATTGCAACTGGTCCAGCGTCGCCAGCGGAATCATGGGCTGATTGAAGGTGACGTTGAGAAAGGGCGCGATGGGAATTTCGCCCTGCGGCGCATAGCGCAGCACCTGCAGCGGCCCGGCTGCGGGCGCAGCGGGGAGCGGCTGCGTCGCGGTGGGCGGGAAGGTCTGGCTGATGGTGGCTCCCGCCACCGGCGGCGGCAGCGAGGCGGGCGGCAGGCGGAACGATGCCGTCAGCGCGGTTGTGGGGCTGATCGGCTCGGCGCGCGCCAGCAGCGCCTGCGCGTCGACATCCGGCAGCGGCTGTGCTTCCGCAACCGGAAGCTGGGCAGGAGCCGCGCCGGTCCCCTGCGCGCCGCTGCCCAGCAGCATGGTCAACCCATTGCTGGTCTGTGGGGTCTGTGCGGGTGAAGCCACGGTGGGATTCTCCTGGTTGCTGGGCATATTCAGTGGTAAAGCCGGCGCAATCGTCGGTTCGACCACCGGCTGGCTCTGAGCCGCCACACGCAGCGGCGCAGCGGGCGCGGCCAGCAGACCGGCCACCACCAGCAGCGTACAAAGCCGCCAGAGTGTGTGGCGGGCCGATTTCTGCGACAGGCGGCGTAACAGGCCGTGTGACAGGTCGCGCAAGGGTGCAGACATATATTCGTTCCTCCTCATCGATTGCAGACAGTGGCGCTTGTCTCGTGGCGCTTATCTTGTGGCGCTTGCCAGGGTGGGGACACTGTCCAGCCCACATCATAGACTGAACTGATCACAAGCGCAAGCATATTGGGGACGGTTGGGGCAGGGACAATGTTCCCGTCAGCCTGTTTATGGGGCATCTCTTACTGACAACTTGCCCGACATCTGCTATGCTGATATAGCAACCATCCACGATAGCACCGCTGCCGCTGCACAGCCGGCAGCGCAGCCGCCGCGCATAACTATTTATTTTCTCTACAATCCATGCGTAGGAGTGACGATTATGGCAAAAGCAAAAACTGTTTCCACCCACAACGATCTGCAGCAGAAGACGCGCGAACAGATGATCAATCTGCTCAACCAGCAGTTGGCCGACACCTTTGACCTGTTCAGCCAGACCAAGCAGGCGCACTGGAATGTCAAGGGCGCGCAGTTCTACCAACTGCATCTGCTTTACGACACCCTGGCCGAAGGGGTCGAAGGCTACATTGACGAGATCGCCGAACGCTCTACGGCGTTAGGCGGCGTAGCGATGGGCACGGCGCGTATGGCTGCCGCCAATTCGCGTCTCGATGAGTATCCGCCCGAAGCCACTGAGAGCATCGAAAGCGTGCGCTGCCTGGTAGATCGCTATGCCACGCTGGCGGCCAGCAGCCGCGCCGCCATCGACGAAGCCGACAAAGCCGGCGACGCCGACACCGCCGACCTCTTCACCCAGGTCTCGCGCGACCTGGACAAATGGCTGTGGTTCCTGGAAGCGCACCTGCAGTAAGCAGCGCGCAGATTTGCGGCAGGGACGAAGGCGGCGCATTGCAGCGGCCCGCCTTCGCCTCTCTCCCGCACCACTTCTCCTTTTCCTCAGCGAACTCAGCGCAACCTCTGCTTCTCTGCGTTTCCCTCCCCCTCTCCCGCCCAATCCTTTGCCGATCCGCCCCGCCTATGCTATCGTAACCGCACAGCGCGCTGCTGTAGCTCAGATGGATAGAGCGCCGCCGTCCTAAGGCGGGCGTCGGGAGTTCGAGTCTCTCCAGCAGCGCCTTTACTCTGCCCACTCCAGTTCGGCAGCCAGCCCCAAGAACTGTGCATAGCGTTCCACTGCTTCGGCGGCAGCCCGTTTTTGACTTGCTGATAAAGAGGCAAACGGGCTGATGGTCACACGAACCGATTGCTTTTTGAGGGTGCGGCGCCAGGTTCCCTGGATGCGACCGGAGACGACAAGCGTAGGGTGTAATACGCCGTTGCCGCCGGGGTGAATCTTGCCGGCATATTGGGCATCGAGCATGGCGCTGCGCTCCTGATAGCCGAGCATATACTCGTCAAACCCCGGCAGGAGATAAACGCCGGGTGGGGAATGACCTTTATGCTCCACAGATAAAGCCATCCAATACGGTTTTCCTTCAATCGTCTCCTGCACCAGGTGCGCAGCGGCGGCGGCCAGACCGGTGCGGGCGTCACCAAGCGTCAGGCCGCTCCACCAAGCGAAGTCGCGTACGGTGGCAGGGCCGTGGCCGGTAAAGTAGCGGCGCGCAATCTCAGCCAGGGCCTCATCTCTGCTTAAACGCCTGGCATTCGGCGCCCATTCGTCCAGAAGGGCAAAGGTAAACTGCTTGCCCTCCCTTGCACCCAGGCAAAGCAGACCTTCCTGCGCCAGGTGACCGAGAATGTGGATACCACGCTGGCCAGTGGTGGCAATGCCATGCGCTTCAAGCAAAGCAAACAAAGCAGACCGCGCCAGTTGCCTGCCGCCTTGTAGCGCTTCGCTGCAGATCTTGCGGCTGCGGGCAAGTACAGCTTCATCGATGGCAAGTTGTTTGCGCCTGCCTGCCATACGAGCAAGCCGGCGCACGGCCAGCAAATCGACCATCCAGCGTACATCAGCCGCCGCTACAATATGCAGCGTACCGCGCATGGGCCAGGTGCGCACGATAGTGTGATCGGCAAGCGCCTGCTCAATCTCAGTTTCCGTACTGCCCGGCAGACGCAATCCGACTGACCATAGCGCGCCAAGATAATCCTGGGCTTGCAAGGCGCCCAGCCATGCCACAACTTCGCGGGGGTGCGCAAAGCCAGTGGCGGCAATCTGTTGATTGGCTAGACGGTGAGCTAAAATACTGCGCATTTCTTGAACAAGTGCTACTATTTGGGCCAACTGCTTTTCTCATGGGATTATAACTGCATCCGCTGCAGCTTGCCAAGCATCAATAATTCATCCCGGCCAGGACAATCCTGGCAGTTCATAAGCTATATCCGAGTACGCCGTCATGTCTAAGAGTTTCCGCTTTGCAATGATACAATCCGCGCTCTCCCCTGTCCTGGTGCTGCACACATCGTTATGGTGCTAAAGTGTATGCAGCAGCGATCCGGCTAGGGATAGAACGTAGAGGGAATCATGGCAAGCCAGTTTTCAAGAAGCCGCCTCACGCTGTTTGTGCTGTTGCTCCTCAGTGGAGCTTTCAGCCCATATGTGGCAGCCTACGGCGCAGGGTTGCGGAGCAATGAGGCGCTTGACCAAGGGGCTGCAGCGCCGCCGCCGCCAACTTTCGCCAGATCGGCGCGCGCGACGGGCTGTCGCACCCCGCCGTCTATGGCGTGGCCCAGGATTCGTTCGGCTTTATGTGGCTGGGCACGCTGGAAGGGCTGGATCGCTTTGACGGCAGAGAGATGCGTAAGTTCCAGCCCGACCCCATCTCCAGCCAAATCACTTGCGCCGGACCACTGCTCAGCGCCTATGTCGACCGCGATGACAATGTGTGGGCGGGGAGCAATGCCCACGGCGCCTGTGTCTACAACATCCGCACTGGCGTATGGCGCGCCTATTTTATGGATGTCGGTGCAGCGCAGGGTGTGGGCGCGCTCAGTGTGCGCGACTTCTACCAGGACGACGCAGGCACATTGTGGGCGGCCATCAGCGCCGGGCTGGCCTATCTCGAACCCGGCAGCGAGACGCCTCAATTCCTGCGCGCCAACCCCGACCGCCCGGACAGCCTGGGCGACGACGATCTCTATGCCATCGCCGCCGATCAGGCAGGCATGCTGTGGCTGGCGACGCGCGGCGGCGTAGACGCCTTTGACCCTACGACCCAGCGCTTCACCCACTACCGGCACGATCCGGCGGACCCCGACAGCCTGAGCAGCAACCGCGCCTTTGACATCCTGGTCGATGCCGGCGGCGCGATCTGGATCGCCACCTGGGACGGCGGCCTGAACCGGCTCGACCCTTCCAGCGGTCGCATCCAGCACTTTCGCCAGGCTGCTGCGCCCGAAACTGGGGCGTCCGAAGCAGGCGCCTCCGGGGCGCTGAGCAGCGACCAGGTGATCAAGCTGTTTGCAGACGGCGCCGGGCGTCTCTGGGTAGGAACCTACGGCGGCGGACTCAACCTGTTTGACCCTCAGACGCAGCAGTTTACCCACTATCGCGCAGTTGCGGGCGACGCCAACAGCCTCAGCCATGACAATGTGATGGCGCTGTATGAAGATCGCGCCGGGCAGTTGTGGATCGGCACGGAAGGAGGTGGGGTCAGCATCCTCAACCTGCACCCGCAGCCGTTTACGGTCTATCATCGCAGTGGGGGCGAACTGGAAACCCTGCCCCCGGCCTGGTGACGGCGCTGGCGGGCGAGCGCAGCGGCGCGCTCTGGATTGGCACAAATGCAGGCGGACTGACGCGCCTGGAGCGCACCCTCACTCAGCCGGGGGGCAGCTACAGCCCGCTGCGCGCCGACCCCACCCAGCCGGGCAGCCTGGCCAGCAATATTGTCTCCGTCCTGCTGGTGGACAGCCGCGGCGCGCTCTGGGTCGGCTCGTCGGGCGGGCTGGATCGCCGCGCCGTGGCCGGCGGCCCCTTCACCAATTTTCAGCATGATCCGGCTGACCCCACCAGTTTGAGTGACAATTCGGTTTACACCCTGCTCGAAGACAAGGATGGGACGCTGTGGGTGGGCGCCTACGCCGGTCTCAACCATTTTGACCCGGCCACCCGCCGCTTCACCCATTACGCGGTGGGGAACGAAAAGGCGGCGGACCGGAGCGCCAACATCGTGCGCGTGTTGCTGCTGGACCGCACCGGCAATCTTTGGATCGGGATGCAGAACGGCGGGCTGAGCCGGCTGGCGCGGCCCAGCGGGGAGATCACCCACTATGGCAGCGACCCTGCCAACCTGCGCAGCCTGAGCGTCGACGGTGTTACGGGGCTGGCGCAGGACGCCCAGGGCTATATCTGGGTGAGCACGGACACGGGCGGGTTGAACCGGCTCGACCCGCAGACGGGTGAATTCAGCCGCTTTGGCGCCGCGGAGGGGCTGGCGGACAACCGCATCCTGGCGCTGGCCCACACCCCGGCGGCAGATGTAATGGGAGACAGCGGAGCCGGTGCAGACGGAACAGAAGAAGAGGGCCCCGGGCTGGATGGCACTGGGGCGCTGTGGATGAGCACGGGGCGCGGGCTGGCGCGCTTTGACCTGCAGACGCAGCGCTTTCGCAGCTTCGATACGCGCGACGGGCTGCCGGCAGGAGGCTTTGTCCCCTATGCCGTCTACCAAAGTCCGCAGGGGGAACTCTTTTTCGGCAGCACGGACAGCGTGGTGGCCTTTGACCCCGCCGCCATCCAAGAGAGCAGCAGCATCCCCGACGCCCAGTTTGCTGAGTTCTATGTGGATAATAAGCCCATGCCCATCGGCGACGATACGGGGCTGGCGACGGCGATTTTTGCCGCCGAGAGCATCAGCCTGCCGCCCGATTCGCATTCGTTTGCGCTGACGTTTGCCGCCCCCGGCTGAACGGCTTCGAGCGCGAGTGGATCGAAGCCCAATCGAACCAAAAGGCAGCCGGCTACACCAATCTGGGGCCGGGTGCGTATACGCTTTATCTGCAGGCGACCGGGCGCGATGGCGTCTGGCAAGAGCCTGGGCGCCGGCTGGCGATTGTGCTGCAGCCGGCCTGGTGGCAGCTCTGGTGGGTACAGCTGGCGGCTGTGCTGCTGACGAGTGCGCTGCTGGCGGCCATGATCGTGAGCGGCTTCCGGGCGCGCCTGCGGCTGAGCAAGCGGCGCAACCGGCTGCTGGAACAGGAGGTGGCCGCGCGCACGACCGAACTGTCGGCGCTGCTGGCCGTCTCGCAGTCGATCACGGCGGAGCGCAACCTCGGCCCGCTGCTCGTGCGCGTCCTCGACAACGTAGGGCGCGCTATTCCCCATGCGGGCAGCGTTGTGCTGCTGCGCGCCGCCGCCTCTCACATGGAGGATAGCGAGGTGCAGGTCTACCGAATTGTGGATGGCTCCTCTGCGCTAGCCAAGAGCCAGATGACGGTGGCGGCGTTTGACCTGCTGGCCCCGACCGTGACAAGCGGCGCGCTGCTGGAACCGGGGTCGGCCAACGGCAAGACAGAGCAGGCCGGCGGCAGGAGCGCGGCGCAGGTGCTGGCGACGCTGGCCCCGCCGCAGGAGGCGGTGAACGGCTGGATTGGCGTGCCGCTGACCGAACATGGTCGCGTGGTCGGGCTGCTGCTGCTCTACGCCGGGGCCGCACAGAGCTTTGATGAAGAGGATCTGCCCAGCCTGCAGCGCTTTGCCAACCAGCTTGCCATCGCCATCGAGAACGCACGCCTGTATGCGCAGTCGCAGCAGTTGGCTATCGACGTCGAGCGCGGCCGCCTCTCGCGCGAGCTGCACGATTCCGTCACCCAACTGCTCTACAGCATCAGCCTGCACGCCAACGCCGCGGAGCGGGCGCTAGCATTGGGCCGGCCGGCACACGGCGCGCAGAACATGCGCGAAGCGCGCCAGTTGGCGCAGGAGGCGCTGCACGAGCTGCGCACCTTGATTTTTGAACTGCGGCTCACCCCCTTGGAAGGGGGCGGGCTGGTCGCGGCACTGCAGGCTTATCTCGACACGGTCGTCGCACGCAGCGGGCCGGCGGTGCGGCTGGAAGCGGCCTGCCCACAGCGCTACCCGCAGACGATCGAGTTCGAGCTGTATCGCATTGCGCAGGAAGCGCTGACCAATGTGGTCAAGCACGCCAACGCCACCGCCGTGACGGTGCGCGTGTACGGCGGCAGCCCAAATGAGGGCAGCGAAAAAGAAGGTGGCCGAGACGGGAGTGGGTTGACACTGGCGATCAGCGACAACGGCGCCGGCTTTGATCTGCCCGCGGCGCAGGCACGCGGGACGATTGGGCTGCACTCGATGGCGGAGCGAGCAGAAAAGATCGGCGCACGTCTGACGATTGTGAGCCGCCCGGGCCGCGGCACAACGGTAAAAGTGGAGCTGTAACATGCAAAGGACACAGCCTACCATTCGGCTGCTGCTCGTCGACGACCACAACCTGGTGCGTAAGGGGACGCGGGCGCTGCTGACGCAGGTGGATGATATAGTGGTCATCGCTGAGGCCGCCGATGGGTCGGCGGCCATTCACCTGGCAGCGCAGCTTCAGCCGGATGTTGTGCTGATGGACTTGATGATGCCGGGTGTGGACGGCGTGACGGCCACAGCGGCGATTGTGGCCGCCAACCCCAACGCGCGCGTGATTGTGCTGACCAGTTTCGGCGCGGACGACAAATTGGCGGCGGCGGTGCGTGCCGGCGCGCTGGGCTATCTGCTCAAGGACACCGACCCCGACACGCTGCTGCAGGCGATCCGCCAGGTGGCGCGCGGCGACTCATGGTTGACGCCGGATATGGCGCGGCGGGTGCTGGCGCAGTACCAGGAGCCGCCGCCTGCCACGCTGGTGGAGCCGCTGACCGAGCGCGAAGAAGAGGTGCTCAAACGGCTCGCCCACGGGCGCTCCAACAGCGAGATCGCCGCCGAACTCTCCGTGGCCGAAGTGACCGTGCGCACACACGTCAGCCACATTCTCGCCAAATTGCATTGCGACAACCGCGTCCAGGCTGCGCTCTATGCGCTGCGCACTGGCCTGGTCATGCTGGAAGGCAGTTAGCTCGCCGGCAGAGCCGCCTTGTCACGCTGCAAGCGTGACCTACGTGTCTTTGAAACCTTCATTTCCCCAGTACGCCAAAAATCAACAGAATGCTGACGACACGGTGGTCGATTGCTGCTATCTTGGATTAGATCGCCAGCAACAATTTGCTGGCGCGCACAATAGTTGTGCGTTGTTTGGTTCATATTTGTGAATGGAGAATCACTTTGAAGCACTTCACAACCCGCATCCTCTTGATCCTCGCCGGCATCCTCCTGCTGGCCGCCTACCAGCCTGTGCAGGCCGCCGATTCCGAACTGGCCGGCACAAGCTGGACGCTGAGTTCGCTCAACAGCCGGCTGCCGCTGCCCAATACGACGGTGACGCTCGACCTTGCCGCCGACGGCACGGCCAGCGGCACGGACGGCTGCAACCGCTTCAGCACGACCTACACGGTCAACGGTGACACCATCCGCTTCCGCCCCTTCGGCGCCACCACGATGATGGCCTGCGCGCCGGCAGTCGCCGAGCAGGCAGTGGCCTACCAAAAGGCGCTGGCCGTCGCCGACAAGTTTGAAGTGCGCAGCAACCTGCTGCTGCTCTTCGACGGCAGCGATGTGATCGCCACCTTTATCAGCGCCCAGCAGGAACTGGCCAACTCGCAGTGGCAGGTGCTGGCCTACAACAATGGGCGCAACGCCGTCGTCAGCCTGCTGCTGGGCACGGAGATCAGCGCCAACTTTGAGGACGACAACCAAGTTTCCGGCAACGCCGGCTGCAATGACTACTTCGGCGACTTCGAGAGCCAGGAAGCCGGCGCCATCACCGTCGGCAGCCTCGGCTCCACCTTCCGCTTCTGCGAGCGCCCGGCGGGGGTGATGGAACAGGAAGCCCAGTATCTGGCGGCGCTGCAGAGCGCGGCCACCTACAAGGTTGAAGGCAACTTCTTGGAGATGCGCGACGGCAAGGATGCCATCGCCGTCCAACTGACGCGCAGCCTCGATATCGAGGCGCCGGAAGCCAAGCCCGGTGTGCCGACAGGCCGCGTCACCGCCCCCAATGGCGTCAACGTCCGCTCCGGCCCCGGCACCAACTTCCCCGTGCTGGGCACGGCCCGCTTTGGACTGGAAGGCGAAATTATCGGGCGCAGCGCCAACAGCCGCTGGTGGGTGGTTGCCGTCCCCAGCGCACCGGGCGGCAGCGGCTGGGTGTCGGCGGACTTTGTGGCCGTGACCGACGCCGCTGATGTGCCGATCATCGCCTCGCCCGCGCCGCCGGTGGTGATCGCACCGCCGACGCCCGCACCCACGCCGACGCGCGTGCCCAGCCCGACCGCCACGCCTTCGCCGCAGCTCTCCTTCCGCGCCACGCAGACGACCATTGACCAGGGACAGTGCACGACGCTGGAATGGTCGGTGGAAAATGTACAGGCGGTCTGGGTCTATCCGCAGGGTTCCAGCTATCAGCAGTTCCCGCGCGTCGGCCAGGGCAGTGAGCAGGTTTGCCCGCCCACGACCACAACCTATGAGATGCGGGTGCTGCAGCGCGACGGCACGACCGTCTTCCAGCGGGTGACGGTCACTGTACGCCCGGCGGCGCCGCAAAATCCGCTCAGCGGCACCAGTTGGAATGTGACCGGCTATTACACCGGCAGCGGCGCCGTGGCCGGCCCGCTCAGCGGCACGACGCTCACGACGCGCTTTGACGCCAGCCAGATCAGCGGCAACGCCGGCTGCAACAGCTTCTCCGGCGGCTATTCCGTCAGCGGCAGCAATATCTCGATTGGTGCACTGGGTACGGGCATGAGCCTGTGTGATTCGCCCAGCGGGGTGATGGAGCAGGAGAGCGCCTTCCTGGCCGCCCTGCGTTCGTCCGCCACCTTCCAGTTTGACGGCAACCAGTTGACGCTGCGCCGTTCGGACGGCACAATCACGGCCTTCATGAGCCGGCTCCAGTAGAAAGCAGGAAGCAAAAGGGATTTTCTATGGCAACCAAGTCCGTACCATCCGCTGCACCGGCCGCGCCCAAGGCTGAAGAAAAAATGTCATGGCTGCCCATGGCAATCATCCTGATGGCGCAGATTCAGATGGCCTTCAACGTCAATGCCTTACCGGTTTCCATCGGCCCGATCGTTGAAGAGTTGAATACGTCGGCGACGAGCGTTGGCACGGCGTTGGTGGTCTATTCGCTGTTCGTCGCCGCCTTTGTGATGTTGGGCGCCAAGCTCGGCAAGCTCTTTGGGCAGCGGCGCGTCTTTCAAGTAGCGGTCATTCTGCATGGGGTGGCAATGGGGCTGATGGCTATCAGCCCCAGCGCCGCCGCCATGCTCAACGCCCAGGCGCTGGCGGGCATTGCCGCCGCCGCGCTGGTTCCCACCCTGGTGGTGCTGATTGCGGCCAACTATCATGGCCCGCAGCAGGCGCAGGCGCTGGGGCTGCTGGCCGGCGCCCCGGCTGTCTCCGGCGTGCTGGCCTTTCTGATTGCCGGTGTGCTGGCCACGCTGTTGAGTTGGCGGCTTTCTTTCGGAATCCTGCTGCTGCTCTCGGTGGCGGTCTTTTTTCTCAGCTTCCGGCTCAAGTCGATCGAGCGGCAGCGTAATGTCAAGATCGATGGGGTGGGGGCCATCCTCGCCGCCACCGCCGTCATCCTGATCTCTCTCGGCTTCAACAATCTCAACAACTGGGGGCTGCTGCTGGCTAAGGACGCCGCCCCCTTCAGCCTCTTCAGCCTGTCGCCCGCTCCCTTTATGATCATCATCGGCATCGTGGTGGGTCAGGGCTTCTTTGAATGGTCGCACAAGCGCGCAGCCGTGGGCAAGACGCCGCTGCTGGCGCTGGAGGTGCTGGATTCGCCTTACGAACGCAACGCCACCTTCACCCTGCTGATCATTTCGGCGCTGGGGCCGGCCGTCAACTTTCTGATCCCGCTCTATATTCAGATTGTGCAGGGGCGCACCAGTATGCAGACCTCGGTGGCGGTCATTCCCTACACCCTGGCCATCTTTGCTTCGGCGGTGCTGATTGTGCGTCTCTATCGCCGTTTGACCCCGCGCCAGATCGGCAGCGTTGCCTTTATCATTGTGTCGGTCGGGCTGACCATTCTGGCCTTCACCATCAGCAATGACTGGGGCACGCCGGTGGTGATCCTGGGGCTGGTCATCTTGGGGTTGGGCGAAGGTGCGCTGCTGACCCTGCTCTTCAACGTGCTGGTGACTGCTTCGCCCAAAGAGTTGGCGGGCGACGTGGGCGCGCTGCGCGGGACGGCCAACAACCTTGCCACCGCACTGGGCACGGCCTTTGCCAGCGTGGTGGCCGTCGGGCTGCTCAGCCTCTTTATCGGCGCTCGGCTGGCCGACAACCCGGTGATTCCGCCCGCACTCACGGCACAGATCAACCTCGACAACATCAACTTCATTGGCAACGACCAACTGCAGGAGGTGCTGGGCGCCACCACGGCCACACCGGAGCAGGTGGCGGAAGCAGTGCGCATCAATGAAGAGACGCGGCTGCTGGGGCTGAAGGCTGCCTTCTTGATCCTGGCTGTGATCGGGCTGGTGGCGATCTTCCCGGCGCGCGGGCTGCCCCGCTATGCGCCCGGTGAAGTGCCGAGCGGAGATGCGCCGCCCGGCAAAAAAGCCGACAAACCCAAGGCAGCCGCCAACGTCTAGCGAGCGTCTGGCGAGTGCCTGGTGAGTGCACAGCGAACAGCAACGTATAGAGACGTGTAGAAACAAATAGCGAAAAGGACAACACGATCCATGACGCCATCCAGTCAAGAGGCCCGCACCTATTCGCGTGCGCACGGCGAACAATTTGTCGAAGAACTCTGTGCGATGCTGCGCATTCCCAGCCTCAGCGGCGACCCGGCCCATGCCGGCGACGTACGGCGCATGGCGGCGTGGCTGGCCGCGCATATGCAGGAAATTGGGCTGGGGAATGTCCAGGTCATGCCCACCGCCGGCCATCCGGTTGTCTATGGAGAGTGGCTGGGCGCCGGGCCGGACAAGCCCACGGTGCTGGTCTATGGCCACTATGACGTTGTGCCCGCTTCCCTCGCCGACGGCTGGGAGACGCAACCCTTTACACCTGTGATCAAGGACGGCAAGATTTATGCGCGCGGCGCCACGGATGACAAGGGACAGTTCTTTATCCACGTTAAAGCACTGGAGTCCTATCTGCGCTCCTCCGGCACGGCGCCCGTCAATGTCAAATTTCTGATCGAAGGCGAGGAGGAGGTCTCTTCGCCCAACTTGCTCCCCTTCCTCAAGAGTCATCTGGATCTGCTGCGGGCCGACGTGTGCGTGATCAGCGATTCGTCCATGCGCACGATCGAGGAGCCGGCCATTCTGCACAGCCTACGCGGGATGGTCTACGCCGAAATCAGGGTGCAGGGGCCGAGCGATGATCTGCACAGCGGCTTCTGGGGCGGCGCCACCCACAACCCGGCGCTGGCGCTGGTGGAAATCCTGGGCAAGCTGTACAGTGCCGACCACAGCATCGCCATCCCCGGCTTTTATGACGACGTCGTGCCCTTGACGGCGGCGGAGAGCGCTATGCTGGCCAAAACGGCGCTCAGCGAAGAGCAGTTTATGCAGTCCACCGGCGTGCCCGCCACCTGGGGCGAGACGCCGTACAGCATCCGCGAGCGCATCTCGGCGCGGCCGACGCTGGACATCAACGGGCTGTGGAGTGGCTGGAGTGGCCCCGGCCCCAAGACCATCATTCCGGCGCAGGCCGGCTGCAAGATCAGCTCGCGGCTGGTGGGCAACCAAGACCCTGACAAAGTCTTCCGGCAGATGAAGGCGTACATCGAATCCATCACCCCGCCTACAGTAGTGGTGACAGTCAGCCTGCTGACTACCGGCAGGCCGGCGCTGATCGCGCACGACCTGCCCGAGATGAAGGCGGCGGAGCGAGCCTATGTGCGCGGCTGGGGCGCGCAGCCGGTCTTTACACGCGGCGGCGGCAGCATCCCCGTGGTGGCCGACATCGCCGACCTGATGGGGATTCCCGTGGTGATGATGGGCTACGGGCTGGACGACGATGGGCTGCATGCGCCCAACGAACATTACAGCATCGAGATGTTCCAGCGGGGCATCGAGACGGCGGTTGTCTATCTTGAGGAACTGGCGCAACTGCCGCGCCGCTAAAGCCACTGCGGTGGCAAGGAGAACAAAACGCATGGCCGCCATAAAGACCTCGCCGGCAACCCCGTCGGGGACAGGAATTGAGACGAAAGCCTCCTGGCTGCCCTTGATCATTGTGATGCTGGCGCAGATTCAGATTTCGTTCAACGCCTTCAATGTTTCCATCAACGGCATCACCCAGGACCTGAACATTCCGGCGACGGCGGTGGGCACCGCATTGACGACCGGCACCTTTGCAATGGCTTCGTTTATCCTGCTGGGAGCCAAAGTCGGGGCCAAAATCGGCGTGCGGCGCGCCTTTCAGATCGGGGTGCTGATCCCGGCAATTGCGGCGGCGGTGATTGCCGTGGCCATCAACGGGCCGATGCTCTTTGTGGCGCAAGCGCTTTCGGGCGCGTCGGTGGCGTTGGCGGCGCCGGCATTCACCGTGATGATTGCCGCCAACTATCATAACAAACAGCAGGCACAGGCGGTCGGCTTTCTGGCTTCGGCCATTCCGCTGGCGCAGGTCATCTCGCTGCTGATCGCCGGCTACTTTGCCACGACGATCGGCTGGCGCTGGTCGTTTGCGCTGGTTTCCGCCTTGGGCTTTGCCAACTTTCTGCTGAGCTGGCGGCTGCAGCCGGTTGCGCCGCAGAAGGATCTGGTGATTGACGGGCGCGGGGCGCTGCTTTCTTCGTTGGCCATCGTGCTGCTCAGCCTGGGCTTCAGCGGTCTCAACGCCTGGGGCATTTTGCTGGCCACACCGTCGGCGCCCTTCAACATTCTCGGCCTGTCGCCCGTGCCCTTCCTGCTGGTGCTGGGTGTGATTTTTGCCCAGGCTTCCTTTGTCTGGACGCGCAAGCGCATGGCGGAACAGAAGGCGCCGCTCTTCTCGCTGGAGGTGCTGGACACCCCCGAAGAGCGCGCCACGGTCTGGAGTATGGCGACCATGCTCTTTGTGGGGACGGCCGCCAGCTTTCTGCTGCCGCTCTATATGCAGGTGGTGCAGGGCCTCAACGGTCTGCAGACCTCCTTTTCGATCATCCCCTATACGCTCTCCATCTTTGTCGCCAATCTGCTGGTGGCGCGTCTCTATGATCGCTTTGCGCCGCGCCACATCGCCCGCGCCGGCTTTATCGTCGTCGCGGCGGCGCTGACGCTGCTGGCCTTCACCATCAGCAACCAGTGGGGGACAGGCCGTTGTCGTGGTGGGGCTGGTGCTGTTGGGGCTGGCGCAAGGCTGTATCGTGGCGCTGGTCTTTAACACGCTGCTTCCGCTTCGCCCAAATATCTGGCCGGCGACGTAGGCGCCTGGCGCGGGCTGACGCACAACATGTCGGGCAGCATCGGCATTGCCGTCGGCACGGCGGTGGCGGTGGCGCTTTTGAGCCTGCTGATCACCAGGGACTTGGGCAGCAACCCGATCGTCACGCCGGAGCTGCAGGCGCAGTTGAACTTCGATAACATCAACTTTCTTACCAATGGTCAGGTGGGCCAGGTGTTGAGCAACACCACGGCGACAGCCGAACAAGTGACGGAAGCGCTGCGCATCAACGCCGAGGCCAGGCTGCAGGCGCTCAAGATCACCCTCCTGCTGCTGGCGGGGATGGCGCTGCTGGCGGTCATTCCGGCGGGACGGATGCCGGGCTTTCAGCCGGGCGATCTGCCGGTCGGCTATCCGCCAAAACCGGTGAAAAGCAAGAAAAATTGAGCAGTTCGCGCATGTGTCTGTGTAGATAAGACTGTAGAAGAGAATAAGGAAAAATGGGTATGGAGATCAAAGTCAAATCGGCTGTACTTTTGGAGGAAGCGGCGGAACTGGCCGTCTTGTTGAGCTGTGAAAATGAGCCGCTGCCGGGCGCCGTCGCTGATCTGCTGGAGGCGAACGATTTCCGCGGGCGCGCCAAGCAGTCGCTGCTGCTCTATCCGCACGGGGTGGCCGCCTCGCGGCGTCTGCTGCTGGTGGGGCTGGGCGAAAACGCCAAGCTGACCGCCGACGGTGTGCGCCAGGCGGGCGCGACGGCGCTGCAGCAGGCGCGCGACTTGCAGGTAGCGGCCTTTACAATCGGCTTCAACGGCGACCTGCCGCTGGACGGGGCGTCGGCGGCGCAGGCGCTGGCCGAAGGGCTGGTGCTGGGCGGCTACCGCTACTGGGGCTACCGCACGGGGCTGACGGACGAGCAGCGCTTCACAGTGGAGCAGGCTACGCTCTGCCTGCCATCTGCCGAGCAGGCCGCCACAGCCGGTGCGGCCGCCGGTCAGGCGATTGCGGCGGGCGTCACCTTTGCCCGCGACCTGGTCAACAGCCCCGGCGGCGTGCTGACGCCGGCTGCGCTGGCCGAGCAGGCGCTCGACTTGGGCCGGCGCGCCGGTCTGCAGGTGACCGTATGGGACAAGGCGCAGCTCAGCGAGGAAGGCTTTGGCGGGATTCTGGCTGTGGGCAGCGGCTCGACCAACGACCCACGCTTTATCGTCATGGAGTACGGCGCCGCAGCGCCGGAAACCCCCACCATCTGCCTGGTCGGCAAGGGGCTGACCTTTGATTCGGGCGGTCTTTCGCTCAAGCCGGCGGACGCGATGGAGACGATGAAGTCGGATATGGGTGGGGCGGCGGCGGTCCTCGGCGCGCTGCAGGCCGTGGCGGCGCTCAAGCTGCCGCTACATGTGGTGGGGCTGGTTTCGGCGGCGGAGAATATGCCCAGCGCCAACGCCTATCGCCCTGGTGACGTGCTCAAGACGCTGAGCGGCAAGACGGTGGAGGTGCTCAACACCGACGCCGAGGGGCGCATCATCCTGGCCGACGCCCTGTTCTATGCGCAGCGCTACAACCCAGCGGCCATCATCGAGCTGTCCACGCTGACAGGGGCGATCATCATTGCTCTGGGCGCGCACGCCATCGGCGTGATGGGGACCGACCAGCCGCTGCTGGATAAGCTGGCGCAGGCCGGCGACGCCAGCGGCGAACGCGTGTGGCCGCTGCCGCTGTGGGAGGAATACCATGCCATGATCAAGAGCGAGATCGCCGACATCAAAAACATCGGCGGGCGAGCGGCCGGTTCGATTACAGCGGGCTGGTTTTTGGCCAACTTTGTGGGCGACTATCCCTTTGTTCACTGCGACATTGCGGGTACGGCCTGGGTGGACAGACCGGCCAAGTCCTACGAAAGCTGGGGCGGGACGGGCGTGGGCGTGCGTCTGCTCACGCAGTTCCTGCAAAGCTACAAGCAGTAAACGAACAGGGGGGCTGGATAAGGTTGTTCCGTTTGCACTTTGTTGAAAAGGGTGCGTAATTTGTTGAAGCCGGCAGTAAGCCAACGGTAATCGTCTAGAAGGTTGAGGGCAAAATGAGTGCAAACAGCGGCGCGGCGGCAGCCAAGCAGCAAAAATCAGTGATGCAGAAGATGCTGGACGGCATCGAGCGGGTGGGCAATAAAGTGCCGCATCCGGTGTTGATGTTCCTCTATCTGATCGCCTTTATCATCGTTCTGTCGCATGTGCTCTATATAATGGGCGTCAGCGTCACGGCGGAGATCGCCGAGCCGGTACCGGTGGAGGTGCGGCCCAATTACTATGAGGATTCCACCGCGGCCTCAGTGGAAGGCGGCGGGAAAATCCTCTACGACCAGCAGTTCGATATTGAGCAGGAAACGATTCCGATCCAGAGTCTGCTGACGATGGATGGCATTCGTTTCATGTTCACCTCGTTTGTCCCCAATTTTGCCGGCTTCAGCGTGGTAGCCGTCATCTTTGTCGCCATGATGGGCGTGGGTGTGGCGGAAGAGGCCGGTTTTATGGCGGCCTTGATCCGCAAACTGGTGCAGGTGGCGCCGGGCCGGCTGATCACCTTTATTATCGTGCTGATCGGCGGTCTTTCCAGCGTGGCCACAGATGCGGGGTATCTGATCCTCATCCCCCTGGGGGCGGCGGCGTTTCTGAGCTTAAAGAGGCATCCAATTGCGGGATTGGTGGCGGCGTTTGCCGGCGTCAGCGTCAGCTTCGCTGTCAACATCCTGATTGCGCCGCTCGACGCCATGCTGACGGAGATGACCAACGAAGCCTATCAGCTTGTTAACCCTGGCGGCTCTATCGGCATCACGGCCAATCTCTGGTTCAGCATCGTCTCCACCATTTTTGTGGCGATCATCGTAACGGTGCTCACCGAACGCTTCATCGAGCCGCGGCTGGGCAAGTACGAGGGTGGGCCGGCGGACGTAGATGCCACGCACGAGGTGGTCGATGAAAAGGCGGAGGCGCGCGGGCTGAAATACTCGCTGTATGGCTTCGCAATTGCCATCGCCGGTATTGCCCTGCTGACGCTGCCGCCAGGCGCCCCACTGCGCACTCCGGAAGGCGCGACGGGTTCGCCCTTTATGGACAGCCTGATCTTTCTGATTACGCTGATCTTCCTGCTCGCCGGCATCGGCTACGGCCTTGGCGCCAAAACGATCAAGAGCAGCAACGACGTGATCGCCGGCGTGACCAAGACCTTTGCCAGTCTTTCCAGCCTGATCTTCCTGTTGTTGATCATCAGCCAGTTCATCGCTTTCTTCAACTACAGCAATATGCCGCGGGTGATTGCCGTGGCGATGGCTGGGCTGCTGGAGCAGGCCAACATCGGGCCGCTGCCGCTGCTGGTCGGCATGATCCTGGTCATCTGCCTGCTGGACTTGATCATCCCCGGCTCAATGCCCAAGTGGGCAATCTTTGCGCCGGTCTTCGTGCCGCTCTTTGTGCAGTTGGGGGTGGCGCCGCAGACTGTGCTCGCCGCCTACCGCATCGGCGATTCACCCATGAATGTGATCACGCCGCTGATGGTCTACTTCCCCTTCATCGTGCTGGTGGCGCAGCGCTATCAGAAAGACGCCGGCATCGGCACCATCATTTCGCTGATGCTGCCTTATACGGTGGTCGTCCTGGTCTTGTGGATCGTCTTGTTTGTGGCCTGGTTCCTGCTGGGGATTCCGCTGGGGCCAGGATATCCGGTTGCCTTATGACCCCAATAGAGATGGCTCTAGTAGAGAAGTCGCACAACGGCCATGGATGAGTTTCTGCTGGTGCTGGGCATCGGGCTGCTGGCCTCCTTCCTGACCTACCTGGGGGCGCCGGTGGCGGAGCGCTTCGAGGCGCCGCACATCGTGGTGAGCGCGGCGCTGCAGTTTGCGGCGGGGGTTATTGCGGCGCTGGTGGCCTTTAGCCTGATGCCGCCGGCGGTGCTCTACAGCCGGCCGCTCTGGGCGGCGCTGGGCTTCTTTGTCGGCGGCGCCCTGTTTGTGGCGATCGACTACTATGCGGCGCAGCGGGCGCTCCAGCGGCCGGCGGCGGCGAGCGGCGCGGCTTCGGCTGCGCTCTACATCGGCATTCTGATCGATTTGGTGATCGACGGCGTGGTGATCGGCATCGGCTCTTCGTTGACGCTGGGCGCCGGGCTGCTGCTGGCGCTGGGGTTGGCGGTGAGCACGGCTCCGCTGACCTTTGTGACGACAGCCACGGCCAAACGGCAGGGGATCCCCAAGCCGCGCCGCCAACAGCTTGCCGTCTTGTGTTTTCTGGCAGTTCTGGGCGGGACGCTGCTCGGCTTCCTGGTGCTGCGCAACCAGTCGCTGGAACTACGACTGGTGCTGATCTCGCTGGCGTCGGGCTTTCTGATCACGACAGTGACGCAAACGATGATCCCGGAAGCCAACCGCGAGGGGGAGCCAAGCTTTGCCGCCCTGTTCTTTGTCGGCGGGTTGTCGCTATATGCGTTTGTTTCGTTGACGTTTGGGTATTAAACGTTTTTTCGGTAAACGTTTGCCGACAAAACGTTTTGCTGGTTATGTTTCGTTGAGTCGCTATTTGGCGGCACGGCTGCCTGAACAGCAGCGGCGTGCGGCAAGGAGAATCCATTCATGCAACAAGTGTCAGGCCCAGTAGAGTATCTGATTGTGGAATTTGTGGGCAACCACTTCAAAGGCGAGATCGTCCCGGCGCTCACCGACCTGCTGGACCAGGGGTTGGTGCGCATCCTCGACATGGCGGTGATCAGCAAGGATGAAAACGGCGCGGTGCTGCTCTTTGAAGCGAGCGAACTGGCTGACGACATCTCGCAGGCGCTGGCGCGTCTGGAGGGGGAGCACGACGATCTGCTGTCGGAGAACGACCTGCTGATGGCGGCGGAAGATCTGGCGAACAACAGCACCGCCGTCGCCCTACTGTTTGAGAATGTGTGGGCGGCGCGCTTTGCGCAGACGATCCGTTCTGCCGGCGGCGATGTGCTGCTGAATGTACGCATTCCGCATGTTATTGTTGAAGCCGCGCAGCAGTCATTGATCTCGGCCGCCACACGGGCTGCGTAGAGAATCGTAGAGAATCGTAGAAAACAGGAGCAACAAAGATGAGACGTTCTAGAGCAGCGCGCCCCAGCCTCGTAGGCACGGTAGCGCGCACGGCAGTGATTGCGGGTACGGCCACCGTGGTCTCTAACTCCGTCAGCGGTTCGATGCAGAATTCGGCGCAGCAGAAGGCCGCTGCGCAGCAGGCGCAGGCCGACGCCGCGCAGGCGCAGTTTGATGCGGCCGTGCATAATGCGGTTGCGCAGCAGTTGAGCGCGCAGCAGCCGCAGTTGACGGATGCGGGCGGGGCGGGCGCAGGGGGTGCGGGCACGGACATGATTGCGCAGCTCAAGAAGCTGGGCGAGCTGCACCAGGCAGGGATTTTGAGCAACGAAGAGTTCGCCGCCGCCAAAGCCAAGCTGCTGGCCGGTTGATGACGAGTTGATGACAGGTTGATTGTCGGGCTGGCGGAGACCATCTTCAGCCTCCTGATCCTGCTGACCTTTACGCTGGCCTACCGCATCGTGCGCATGGGGGGTGCGCCGTATCAGCCCACGCCCTCCGGCTATCCGCTCGACCTGGCCGCCGCGGCCAACGCCGCGGCGGCCGCCTGGTGCTGGCCGCCGTGCTGCTCGGTGGATGAGATGGTTTTGCGTCAAAATTTTTAGCATAACTGTGAAAGGAAATAGGAGCGAATGAACCGTCATGATATCCAGGTGCTGCAGCAGGTGGAAGGGCGCCCGGCGCTGACCATCACCCTGCCGACCCATCGCACCAGCCCCGATAACCGGCAGGACCCCATCCGCGTCAAAAATCTGGTGGCGCAGGCGACCGAGCGGCTGCTGGAGGAACACAACAAGCGCGATATCCAGCCGCTGCTGGACCGTCTGGAGAAGCTGGCGGACGAGATCGACTACCGCTTTGCGCTGGATGGGCTGGTGCTGTTTGTCACCCATGACTTTGCCGCCAAGTACTATTTGCCCTATTCCCTGCCGGAGCGGGTGGTGGTGGGCGAAACGCTCTTTACGCGCGACCTCGTCTTTACACTGAATCGCACCCTGCGCTACTGGGTGCTGGTGTTGAGCGAGCAGCCGACCCGCCTCTATGAAGGCACGCGCGATGCGCTGGTCGAGGTGGAGGGTGAGGGTTTCCCGCTGACGCACGAAGGCCCCGGTGGGGAGACGGCGCTGCCTGGCGGCTTTGGCGTCAACGTCTCCGCCATTCGCGATGAACGCCACCGCCAGTTCTTCCGCAGCATTGACGCCGCCTTGACTCCCTTCCTGGCGGACGACCCGCTGCCGCTGGTGGTGGTGGGGGTGGACCGCTTCCTGGCCTTCTTTGACGAGATCAGCGCCCACACCGACGCCGTGGTGGCCACCCTCAACGGCAGCCACGACAAAACATCGGCGCCGGAATTGGTGGAGCTGGTCTGGCCGCTGGTCAAGGCTGGGCTGGCGGAACAGCGGCAGGGCTACTTGGCGGATCTGGACAAAGCCGTCGGCCAGCAGCGGGTTGTCTCTACACCTGGCGAAGTGTGGCGGCTGGCGCAGGAAGGCCGCGGCCGGCTGCTGCTGGTGGAAGAAGACTTTCACTTTGCAGGCCGGGTGGACGAAAGCGGCACAACGCTGACGCCGGCAGACGACCCGGCGGCGCCGGGCGTACTCGACGACGCCGTCAACGACATCATCGAGATGGTGCTGAGCAAGGGCGGGCGGGTCCGCTTCATGAAGGACGGCCAACTGGCCGCGTTTCAGCGCATGGCGCTCACGCTGCGCTACTAGGCTCTCGCTGTTGCGCTGCCGGCCAACTGGGCCGGCAGCGTGTGAGAAAGACAAGCAATATAGGTTTAGAGGAGGTTCAAACATGCAAACAGGCATACACAAACGGTACGGGCTGATCTTGGCAGGGCTGGCAGTGGCCGCTTTGCTCTTCAGCGGCTGCGGCGGGGCGGAGCAGCCGGCGGCGACGGCGACGGCAGTGGCAACCATGGAAGCGACCACTGAAGCGACCACTGAAGCGACCACTGAAGCGACCACTGAAGCGACTGCGGAAGCAACTGCTGAGGCGACCGAAGAAGCAACCACGGAAGCAACCATCGAGGCGACTGTCGAAGCGACTGCCGCCGTGACGGTGGAAGCAACCGTCACCGCCACTACGGAGATGACCGGCGAGGTGACGGCGGATATGACCACGGGCATAACCACGGAAGCGCCCATCACTGCCACCGAAGAAGTAACCAGTGATGTGAGCGCGGAAGCGCCCATCACTGCCACGGAGGAAGTGACCGGCGTCACGGAAATGACCGCCACCACGGCTGTCACCGCCACCACGGAAATGACCGGTGACGTGCGTGCAGCGGCTGAGCCGGACACTGCAATGGCGTTGGAAAACGTGGTCTGGCAGGTGCAGGAGCTGCGCGGCGCCGATGGCGCGCTGGCGACCACGCCGGAGGGCGTGGAGGCTACCTTTACGCTGGAGAACGGCCAGATCAGCGGGCGCGGCGGCTGCAATAATTTCTTCGCCGGCTATACGCTGGACGGCAGCAGCCTCCAGATCGACCAGGCCGGCAGCACGATGATGGCCTGCAAAGAAGAGGCAATGAACTTTGAGCAGCGCTTCTTGACGGAGCTGGCGCAGGTGGCTTCCTATACGCTCACCGGCGACAAACTGCAGCTTCTGGACGTTGACGGCGCCGAGGTGCTCTCCGCCGCTCCGCAGCAGGAGAGTGACACGGCGATGGACGCCAACCCCGACCCGGTAGAGGCAGACGCAGCGGCAGAGGCTGTGGCGCTGCAGGCCGTTACCAAGATCCCCAGCGGGCGCGTGCTCGCCCCATTGGGCGTCAATGTGCGGCTGGGGCCGGGGACGAACTACCCGATCCTGGGCATTGCTACGCAGGGGACGGAAGGCGAGATCGTCGGCAAGAGCGAAGATGGGCAGTGGTGGGTGGCGCGTGTGCCCGCCGCACCCAATGAGCAAGGTTGGGTGGCGGCGGCCTATGTCGAAGCCCAGAACGTTGAGGATGTGCCGGTCGTAGAGGCCCCCGTGCTGCCGGAACAGACAGCTGCAATCCAGGAAGGCGCCGCCTATACGGTAGGGCCGAATGTGATCCTCTATTCCGCCTCGCGCGTGGTGCAGGAGGGCAACCGCGTCTACGAACTGGAAGACATCTACACCGTGACGCCGGCAGCGGGCGCGCAGCCGGAGATGGTGGCCAACAACGGCATGCAGCCGGCGCTCAGCCCCGACCGCAGCGTGCTGGCCTTCCACAGCACCCAGAGCGACAAGCTGGGCTTGGGCGGCTATGATGTCAACAGCGGGCGGCGGCTGCGCTTCTCGGCCTTTATCGAAGACAGCAGCCCGCGCTGGAGCCCGGGCGGCGAGAGTATCGTCTTTGCCAGCAACCGGCAGGGCGACCGCCGCTGGCGCATTTACACCACGCCGGCCACGGACAAGGAACGGCCCGCCGACATGGTCTACACCGAACTGACCCTGGGCAAGGACCCCGACTGGCACCCCAGCCAATCGCTGCTGGTTTTCAAGGGCTGTGACGACCAGGGGCAGAATTGCGGCCTCTACACCATGAACGCCGACGGCTCCAACCGCGCCGGCTTCACCAATGAAGCCTCGGATGCGATGCCGCGCTGGCTGCCCGACGGCAGCGCCGTCATCTTTGTGAGCGAGGGCCGTGACGGCAACTGGGAGATCTACCGGGCCAATGCGTCGGACGGCGCTGTGACGCGCTTGACAAACGACCCCGCGCCGGATGGCCTGCCCGCTGTCAGCCCCGACGGCTCGCAGATCGCCTTTATCAGCAAACGCGGCGGCGCTTGGGGACTGTGGATGATGCCCGTCGCCGGCGGCACCGCTACACAGATCAGCGCCATCGCCGGCGACCTGCCGGACTGGCTGATGCAGTCGGTGGATTGGCGGTAAAACAGTCCAGGCGCATACCTATGTGCGCTTTGAATTTCGTACACGCCCGTCCAATGCACACCCACGTGTGCATTGGACGGGCGTACCTATAATGACACGGGGAGGACGAGCCGATATGCGACGAGGATTTGCCGAATTTCTGGGGGTGGCGGCGCTGCTGCTGGCGCTGCTGCTGGCGGGCTGCCAACCGGTGACGGCGCCGCCGCCTTCCGCGCCCAGCGTGGAAACGCCTACTGTGGAAACGCCCAGCGAGGCGGATCAAACCGGCGCCGACCTGCCGCCGGCCGTCGAGTACGACCTGGGGGAAGCCACCGTCGTCCAGGAACGCTTCCCTGCCGACAGCCGCTTTCGCAATATGCCGGTGCAGCTCAACGGCCTGATTGCCGTGCCGCAGGACCCAGGCGGCGTGCATCCGGACGGCGCGCACCCCGTCGTCGTCATCCTGCACGGCACCCACCCCGGCTGCCCTGAGTTGGAAGGTGGGGTGGATGTGTGGCCCTGCGACCCGGCGCTGGAGCAGCCCAACTATCGCGGCTTTGCTTACCTGGTGCGTGCGCTGGCCGGCCAAGGCTATGTGGCGTTGTCGATCAATATCAATGCCGAGTACACCTTCGGCTTTGGCGAACCCAGCGACGGTGAACGGCTGCGCCAGCTTGTCGATCTCCATCTGCAGGCGCTGGCCACGGCCGCGGGCGGCGGCGAAAACGGCTTCGGCGTCGAACTGGCGGGCCGCGCCGACGTGCAGCGCATTGCCCTGATCGGCCATTCGCGCGGGGCTGACAACGCCTTTGTGCTGGCCAACAACCCTGATTTGCCGCTGGGAGCAGAAGGTCAGGTGTATGGGCCGGCGGCGGGGGTGCTGCTGGTGGCCCCGGCTGCCGTGGCAGTGGATGGCGAGACGCTGGAGGCCGGCTCGCGTGTGCCGATGGCAATTGCCCTGCCCGCCTGCGACGGCGATGTGCTGGGGCAGGATGGCCAACACTTCTATGAAGCGGCGCGCCTGGCACCTAATCAGAAGGCATGGGCGACTTCCGTCTGGCTGGAGCAGGCCAACCACAATGCCTTTAACAGCAACCTGGGCGGCGATCTGGCGGGGATGCGGGAGCGGCCCGACTGCGCCACGCTGCTGGCGCCGGAGGCGCAGCGCGCCTGGCTGGTGGACTATGCGGATGATTTTCTGACCACCCTGTTCAGCCATGACCCCGCCGCCATCCGCGCCGCAGGGCAGCGGATGGGCATGGATGTTTTTGACCCGGCCCCCAGCCGGCTCTATGGGCTGCCGGCGCGCGCGGCGGCAATGGCGGCGGCCAACAACCGGCTGCCCCTGCTGGTTCCGGCCACGCTGGAGGAACTGCGCAACGGCCCCGCAGGCGGCCTCGTGATTGCAGAAGGCATTGCTACCCTATTCTGCCCGTCCGGCTTCTACTCGCCGGCGCAGATACCGGGCACTGAGCCGTGTCGTCGCATCACTGTGACGGTGCCCGGCCAGCCGGCGCTGGCGCTGGTAAGCTGGGAGCAGCCCGGCGGCGCCTTGCGCTTTGCACTGCCGCCGGGGGTGGGGATGCTCAACTTCTTTGACGCCATCAGCCTGCGGGTGGGGATTGACCCGCTCTCGCCGTTAAACGCTGCGGGCGAGGCGCAAGCCTTTGCCGTCCAACTCAGCGACGGCGCCGGCAATACGGCGGCAGACGAGCCGGCGCTGCAGTACCCGCCGGGGCTGGTGCAGGAAGACAGCTTTTTTGGCGAACTGTTTACGGGGCGCGTACCGCTGACCACGCTGCGGCTGCCCGTGCGTGCCTTTGCCGGCGTCAACCTGACCGATATCCGTGAAGTGGCGCTGCTCTTCAACGCTTGGCCCAGCGGTGCGCTCTTTGTGGCCGATGTAAAGTTGGTGCGTTCACCGATTGGCGAGCAGGAGACGCTAAGCGAGCCGCCCAGCGCCGAGCTGATCGCGGCTGCCGAGGCGGGGGATGTGGAGGCCATGCGCCAGCTTGCCAACCTCTATCGCCCGCAGGAGTCGCTGGGGGTGCGCTACGGCAATCTGGAGCGAGCGCTCTTCTGGTATCGCCAAGCGTGTGCAGCCGGCTACGCCAATGCGCAGGTGGACTTCTATACGTTTGCAAGCAGCCTTGCCGACAGCAGCAGCGACGCCTATCTGGCAGAAGCGACTGTCTGTCTGGATGCGGCCATTGAACAGGGGCACCAAGACGCCATCCGCGCAGGCGCTTTCCAGGCGGCCTTTCTCGATAAGGACTATGCGCGCGGCTTCTACTTGTATGCGCTGCTGGAAGAGGCCGACCCGGAGATGGCGCAGCAGCGTTTCGCCTTTGCCGAGCAGTTGACGGCGGACGAGATCGAGACGGCGGAGACGGCAGCGGCGGCCTGGCGGGCGGAGAATCGCGTGCGCAGCTACGACGACTTTTTTGCCGAAGTGAATTCGCCCTTTCGGCAGCCCAAGAAGCCGTAGGTGATTGGAGACGTTCGCCAACCGGTTTTCAACCGGCTTTGCATGGAATAGCCGCCGATTTTTAATCGGGGGCGGCCCGCTTCAGCCCACCGGCCGCCGCGCAAAGAGGCCGAAGCTGTCCATCGTCATCACGACCTCGCCCCCCTGGTCGTCCCGCTGGTTGCTGACGGCGATGTGAATTTTGACGGCGCCGCGGTCGGGCTTGCTCTGCGACGGACGCACTTCGGTGATGGTGACGACGGCGTGCAGGGTGTCGCCGGGGCGCACAGGCCGCAGCCAGCGAATATTATCCACCCCCGGCGAGCCGAGGCTGGACGAGTGGGCCAGCAGCCCATCCACCAGCAGCCGCATGGTCAGGCTGCAGGTGTGCCAGCCGCTGGCAACCAGCCCGCCAAAGACCGACGCCTGCGCCGCCGCCGGGTCGATATGAAAGGGCTGCGGGTCAAACTGGCGGCCAAACTGCAAAATCTCTTCTTCGCTGACCTGGCAATGGCCCAGGTCAAAGCTCGCACCCAGAACCATATCCTCAAAATAATAGCTGTGCATGGCCGCATTGTACCGCCTTGTGCTACACTACTGCCAATCACCCGTTTTGCTGCTGCCCAAGGAGTTAACTCTATGACGCAACCTGCGCACCCTGCCCGACCTGCGCAATCCGACCAGCTTGCTCGCATCGCCGGCGTCGGCATGATCCCCTTTGTCAAGCCCGGCGCCAATGAACCCTATCCTGTCATGGCCGGGCAGGCGGTGCACCTGGCCCTGGCCGACGCCGGTCTGGGCTATGAGTGCATCCAGCAGGCCTACGCCGGCTATGTCTACGGCGACTCCACCTGCGGCCAGCGCTCACTTTATGCGCTGGGGATGACCGGCATCCCCATCTTCAATGTCAACAACAACTGCTCGACCGGCTCCAGCGCGCTCTACCTGGCGCGCCAGGCGGTGGAGACGGGTGTGGTCGAGTGCGCGCTGGCGCTGGGCTTTGAGCAAATGGCCCCCGGCGCGCTCGACTACGCCTTCGCCGACCGCCCGGCGCCGCTGGAACGCTTTACACAGGAGGCGGAGCAGGCCTACCCCGGCCAGAAGGCGCCCATGGCCATCCAACTGTTTGGCGGCGCCGGTCTGGAATACCAGGAGAAGTATGGCACGCGCGACGAGACCTTCGCCCTGATCAGCGTCAAGGCGCGCCGCCACGCTGCGCACAACGAGCGCGCCCTCTTCCGCAAGCCGCTGACGGTGGAGGAGGTGCTGGCCTCGCCGCGCATGTTCGGCAATCTGACCCGGCTGCAGTGCTGCCCGCCCACCTGCGGGGCCGCCGCGGCCGTCGTCGTTTCCGCCGCCTTCGCCCGCCGCCACAACCTGGATGCGCCGGTGGCCATCATTGCCCAGGCACTGACCACCGACTATAGCTCCACCTTTGACGAGCACAGCATGATCAAGGTCGTGGGCTACGACATGAGCCGGGCGGCGGCGCAGCAGGTCTACGAGCGCAGCGGCATCGGCCCCGAAGAAGTCGATGTCGTGGAGCTGCACGACTGCTTCACGGTCAACGAGCTGATCTCCTATGAGGCGCTGGGGCTGGTGGAGCCGGGCGGTGGCGAGCAGTTTGTGTGGGACGGCGCCAACAGCTACGGCGGCCAGGTGGTGACCAACCCATCGGGCGGGCTGCTGGCCAAAGGCCATCCGCTGGGCGCGACCGGGCTGGCGCAGTGCGCAGAACTGGTCTGGCAATTGCGCGGCCAGGCTGGCCCGCGCCAGGTGGAAGGCGCCCGCATCGGCCTCCAGCACAACATCGGGCTGGGCGGGGCGTGCGTAGTGACCATGTACCAGCACATCGCATAGGCCGTACACCCAGCGCCACCGTGTAGACCGCACGCCTTCGTGCGGATCCGGCGGGTACGCCCACGTGCCCGTCAAGCGATGTGTGCATAAGAACGCTGTCAAGGAGGCTGCAATGCCCGGCCCGCTGGCTGGTCTTAAATTGGTCGAATTCGCCGGCATCGGCCCCGGCCCCTTTGCCGCCATGCTCTTTGCCGATATGGGGGCCGAGGTGGTGCGTGTCGAGCGCCGCGGCGCGGGACGCCGCCCGCTCAGCCTGCTCAACGCCGGGCCGTTCGATGTGCTCAACCGCGGTCGCCGCGCCCTGGCGGTCGATCTCAAGCGCCCGGCTGGGATGCAGGTGGCGCTGCGGCTGCTGGAGCAGGCGGACGCGCTGATTGAAGGCTTTCGCCCTGGCGTGATGGAGCGGCTGGGGCTTGGCCCTGATCTCTGTCTGGCGCGCAACCCGCGCCTGGTCTATGGTCGCATGACCGGCTGGGGGCAGAGCGGCCCGCTGGCGCACGCTGCCGGCCACGACCTCAACTATATCGCCCTCTCCGGCGCGCTCCACGCCATCGGCTCACCGGAGCAGCCGCTGCCGCCGCTCAACCTGGTGGGCGATTTCGGCGGCGGCGCGCTGCTGCTGGCCTGGGGCATGCTGGCTGCGCTGTGGGAGGCGCGTACTTCCGGGCGCGGGCAGGTGGTGGATGCGGCGATGAGCGACGGCGCCGCGCTGCTGATGGCCATGTTCTACGGCTTTCAAAGCGGCGGTCTCTGGTCGAACGAACGTGGCGGTAATCTGCTCGACGGCGGCGCGCCTTTCTACGCCACCTACGCCTGCGCCGACGGCAAATTTCTGGCCGTTGGCCCCATCGAACCGCACTTCTACCGCATTTTTCTGGAGCGGGCGGGGATCGACGACCCGGCGCTGGCCGGCCAGTATGACCTGAGCGCCTGGCCGGCGCAGCGGGCGCGGCTGGCCGCCATCCTGCGCACCCGCGCGCGCGACGAGTGGTGTGCGCTGCTGGAAGGCAGCGACGCCTGCGTCTCGCCTGTACTCGACCTGGACGAAGCGCCGCTGCACCCGCACAACCAGGCGCGCCATACCTTTGTGCTGGTGGACGATGTGCTGCAGCCGGCGCCCGCGCCGCGCCTCAGCCGCACGCCCGCCGCCATCGGCAGCCCGCCGCCGCTGCCCGGTCAGGACACGCGCGCCGTGCTGGCCGATTGGGGCTGGACGGCGGCAGAGATCGACGAACTGCTGGCCGCCGGCGCAGTCGAGCAGACGCACATCCCCTGAGCATTTCGCAGCCGGATCGCCTGCGGGTGTTGCGCAGGCTTAGCAAGGAGAGGCCCCATGTTGGATCGCACGCTTTTCGGCCCCGAGCATGAGCAGTTCCGGCTGGCGGTGCGCCGCTTTATGCAAAAGGAGGTGGTCCCGCACTATGCGCAGTGGGAGCAGGAGGGCTGCGTCGCGCGCGAACTGTGGCGCAAGGCCGGGGCGCAGGGGCTGCTGGGCGTCAATCTGCCGGCGGCATACGGCGGCGGCGAGGCGCACGATTTTTGCTACAGCACGATTGTGATGGAGGAGCTGATGCAGGCCAACGCGCCCGGCGTCGGCTTCAGCCTGCACGCCAATGTGGCTGCGCCCTACCTGGTCGCCTACGGCAGCGAGGAGCAGAAGGCGCGCTGGCTGCCGGGTGTGGTCGCGGGCGAACTGATCCTGGCCATCGCCATGACCGAGCCGAGCGCGGGCAGCGATCTGGCTGCTGTGCGCACCACCGCCCTGCGCGACGGCACAGCCGGGGACTATCTGCTCAACGGGCAGAAGACCTTTATCACCAATGGGCTGCTCAGCGACTTGGTGATCGTGGTGGCCAAGACCGACCCGGCGGCGGGGCGCAAGGGCATTTCGCTGCTGCTAGTCGAGCGCGGGATGGAAGGCTTTCGCCGTGGGCGCAAGCTGGAGAAGATCGGGCTGCACGCGCAGGACACTGCCGAACTCTTTTTTGACAACGTGCGCGTGCCCGCCGCCAATCTGCTGGGCGAGGAAGGGTGCGGTTTCGGCTATCTGATGGGCAACCTGCCGCAGGAGCGGCTGACCATCGCCATTAAGGCGGTGGCCGCCTGCGAGTTTGGGCTGGCGGTGACGCTGGACTACTGCCGCCAGCGCCATGCCTTTGGCCAATCGATCGGCAGCTTTCAGCACTCGCGTTTTGCGCTGGCCGAAATGCAGACCGAGACGCAGATCGCGCGTGTCTTTGTGGATCGCTGCATCGAGGAGCTGAATGCGGGCCGACTCAGCAGCGAAACCGCGGCCATGGCCAAGTGGTGGACCACCGACCTAGAAGGCCGCGTCCTCGACCGCTGTCTGCAATTGCACGGCGGCTACGGCTACATGCTCGAATACCCCATCGCCCGCGCCTATCTCGACGCGCGGGTGCAGCGCATCTACGGCGGCACGAATGAGATTATGAAGGAGATTATTGGGAGAGGGATGGGGTTGTAAACAAGATGTGAGGCGAGCAAGTAGGGTAGCAGTGCAATAGCGCTCACTGATCTGGGACAAAACAAGCCCTCAAATCCAGTTTACCACCCCTAGAGAGAATAAACGCTACAGTAACCCAGCAGTCTTGCTTGGCCAGAGAATAGTGACGCTATATTAGCGCCAGCGGGACAAATACGGCAGGGCTTGGCCGCAGCAACGCCTGAACCTCCCGTGTATTCACCCACCGTGGCTGCTAGCCCAACTCCCACACCAGCGTACAATTTACAACCACTCAGCCCCAACGAGTAGTGATAACGTCACCGCAATGGGAGGCAGACACAGCTCGGCAATATATCATTGCTGGACCTGTGCGCCGCCATTCCTAACCTTGCGTTGGCTGTGCGTCCCACTGACCGCCGCACAGGCAAAATAATTGGTGTAGCGGTGGAAGAACTGAGGGTATAAATGTTTTAGAGTTTGGCTTCATCGCAATCGGCGCGATAATGGCGTTGCCGCGTCATTTCAAACGATCAGGATCCGCACCCATGCAATTGCTGCAAACGCAACCCGACGGACTTCACCTCTGCCTGCTCGACGACGTCGAAGTGGCCCTGCTCCGCTGCGCTGGAGTACAGACCGCCTGGCGCGAGGAGTTTCTGTGGGGAGTGTATGCTCTGCCCCTCGGAGGCGACCGCCAACGCCGTCGCTTGCGCCGTGGATCATTACGCAGAACTCTTTCAGATCGCTGAGAGTTAGTGGATGACCCTGGAAGAGTGAACCGGAAGGTGCATCATGACCCCCTTTTTTACATTGATGACCACACTGTATGATCTCTTATTCACCGAACCCGGCGACGGACGTGCGCCTGCTCATCCGCCGGCGGATGAGCAGGCCTGGCTGGACAGTTGGCCGCGCCACCGTCTGCCAGCCTCGGGGCTCTCGTTCGCGTATCCGCCGACCATGGCGATCAACGCCACAATCGGGGCCTCAGTTTCGTTTGTGGAACTTGGCCCCCTTGGTGATGGGCTGCTCGTCCTCAGCCTGGAACCCGGGCCGGCAGACGACTGGAGCAACCCCGAGAACGCCCTGCGTAAAATTCGAAAGTTTGCCCAACCAGACGGCATCGACTATGAGTTTCTGGCAAGCGGCGAGATCGCCAGCCCCGCTGTGGGCACGTGGCTGGCAAGTTGCTATGGGGCGAACGGCAAAATGTTGGAGATTGGCTTCGTGACCGCCCTAGCGCCGAGGCGTCCGGCTGCCCTGCTGGTTCAGTACCAGCGTTTTGGCACGACGGATGTTCGCGACGACGGCGTTTATGTAGTCACGGCGGTCGTGCGTTCGCTGGCGGCAGACTAAAGCAGAGCAACAAGAGAGCACGCGCAAAGAGTATAAACAGTAGGGCCAGGGTTGTCCCTCGAAGGCTGACCGGTGAGGCCCGCCGCAATTCTAGCATGAATCCACAGTCTTGATTGCAAAACATGTTGGGCAATTATGGTTGCAGCGGCACCGGTCAAATCGGATTGTGCTGTCATGGCATATCTTCTCAGTGGTCTCTTACAGATGCGTCGTAACGGCAGTTGGCCGGCAGCACACAAGCATATTGACTTCGCTATCCCACTATAGCAGAGAGAAATGCGTGCGTAAATCGGCCCGCCTGTGGTAGAATGGATGTGCTGATCCGCCACGGCAAAGACTATCGGAAACCTACATGGCAACAAACCAAAGAGGAGACATACGCAATGGTGCAAGCAGCGCTCGGCCACCTGCAGTTCAATGTCAAGCCCAGCAACCTGGGCTACTACCGCGACATCTTTACCTTTCTTGGCTGGCAATCCCTGCATGACGGCGAGGATATGCTCGGCTTTGGCGGCCCGCACGACGACAGTATCTGGTTTTCCGGGCAGATCAAAGAGGTCGAAAACGACTACGATGGGCCAGGGCTGAACCACCTGGGCTTTCATGTGCCGGTGCAGGCGGATGTGGACGCCGCTGTGGATTACCTGCGCAATATTGGGGTGACGCTGCTCTTCGACACGCCCCGCCACCGCCCCGAATTTGCCGCCGGCGACGACCAGACCTACTACCAGGTCATGTTTGAGACGCCGGATCGGATTCTGGTGGAGATTGTCTACATCGGTCCGCTGGCCTAGCGCCCCAGAGAGAAGTTCGGGGCGAGAAACCGGTGAAGAAGCTGACCCAGCCGCACGCGCACGCGTGCGGCTGTTTTTTAGCCGCGGATCAACTCTTCCAAGCGCGTTTTGGCGGCGGCGGGGTCGGCTTTGCCCTTGGTGGCGCGCATCACCTGGCCCATAAAAAAGCCGAAGAGCTTCTCTTCGCCGCCGCGGTAGCGCGCCAGTTCGCCGGCGTGGGCGGCGAAAATCTCGCCGATGGCCTGGTCGATGACGCTGCTGTCGCTCACCATCGCCAGCCCCTCGCGCTGGACGATCACCTGTGCATCTTCGCCGCTCGCGTACATGCTCTCCAGCACTCGCTTGGCGGTATTGGGGTTGATCGCCTTTTCGTCCACCAGGGTGAGCAGCGCGGCCAACTGCGCCGGCTGTATCTTGATGGCGGCAATCTGGCGCAGGTCCTGCCCCTCGCCGTCGGCGTAGAGCAGCCGGAAGAGTTCGCCCGTCATCCAGGTGGCCAGCCGCTGCGGCTTGCCGTCGCCCGTGCCGTAGGCCGCCACCGCCTGCTCGAAGAAGGCCGCCACCAGGTTCTCGCCCGCCAGCGTGGCCGCTTCGCCGCGGCGCACGTTCCACTCGCGTTCATAGCGGTCACGCTTCGCCTCCGGCAGTTCGGGCAGCCCGGCGGCGATGCGCGCCACCTCGGCGCGGCTGACGTGCAGCGGCGGCAGGTCGGGTTCAGGAAAATAGCGATAGTCGTGGGCGTCTTCCTTGGAGCGCTGCACCACCGTGCGCTGCTTCTCTTCATCCCAGCCCATATTGACCTGGACGACGCTGCCGCCGGCGGCCAGTACCCCCGCCTGCCGCTCCAGTTCATAGGCGATCGCACTGCGCACGGAGCGCAGGCTGTTGAGATTTTTGACCTCCACCTTGACGCCGTATTCGCCACGCGCCTTCTGCGCCTGTGTGCGGATGCTGATGTTCGGCTCGCAGCGCAGCGCACCCTTTTCCATATCGCCGCTGTTGACGCCCAGCGCACGCAGCGTGGCGCGCAGCTTGGTCAGATAGGCATAGGCTTCTTCAGGGCTGTGGATGTCGGCTTCGGTCACGATCTCCATCAGCGGCGCGCCGGCGCGGTTGAGGTCGATATAGGAATAGCCGCCTTCATGCAGCGAGCGCCCGGTGTCCTCTTCCAGATGGACGCGGCGGATGCGCACCGTTTTGGTGGCGCCATCCTCCAGGTCGATCTCCAGCCGGCCGTCCGTGCACAGCGGCAGCTCATACTGGCTGATCTGATAGCCTTTGGGCAGGTCGGGGTAGGTGTAATTCTTGCGCGCAAAGACGGCCGTCTCGGCAATGGTGCAGTGGAGCGCCAGCCCGGTCTTGATCGTCGCCTCTACGGCGGCGCGGTTGATCACCGGCAGCGCGCCCGGCATCCCCAGGCAGACGGGGCAGACGCGCGTGTTGGGCGGCGCGCCCTGATAATCCGTAGCGCAGCGGCAGAACATCTTGGAGCGGGTCAACGCCTGTGCGTGGACTTCCATGCCCACGACAAGTTCAAATTGGGTCAGGTCAACTTTGGTGGCGAGCATACTTCCCTTTGGTTCCAGCATCGTGATTCCAGACTCGGCGCGCCTGGATGGGCCGCCGTTTTCTTGGATGATACCATATCGGGCGGCGAACGACCTTCATCGCGACGCGCCCCTGGCGTACAGCCCCGATCAATTGACAACTCGCCCCGCTTAGGGGACAATTCAGCCATAGATAAGCCATCCCTAGGCACTTTTTCGTCGCACTAGCTGCCGGCGACCCAACCAAAGGAACTGTCACCAAAGGAACTGTCAATGACTTCACAAACTGCTGCACCCACCTTTGACGCCGCGCTGCCGGCGGAATTCGAGCGCAAGGCTGCCAACACTATCCGTATGTTGGCCGCCGACGGCGTGCAGGCGGCCAACTCCGGCCACCCCGGCCTGCCGATGGGCATGGCGCTGCCGGCGCTGACGCTCTGGACGCGCTTTATGCACTACAACCCGGCCAACCCGGATTGGGCCAACCGCGACCGCTTTGTCCTCAGCGCCGGCCACGGCTCCATGCTGCTCTACAGTATGCTGCACCTGACCGGCTATGATCTGCCGCTGGACGAGCTGCGCCGCTTCCGCCAGTGGGGTTCCAAGACGCCGGGCCACCCCGAAGTCCACCACACCGCAGGGGTGGAGACTACAACCGGGCCGCTGGGCGCGGGCTTCTCCAATGCCGTGGGCATGGCGATTGCTGAGCAGTGGCTGGCGCAGCGCTACAACCGCCCCGGCTTCTCGCTGATCGACCACTACACCTACGCCATCGTCTCCGACGGCGACTTGATGGAGGGTGTGGCCAGCGAAGCCGCCAGCTTTGCGGGCCATCTGCAGTTGGGCAAGCTGATCTATCTCTATGACGACAACAGCATCACGATTGACGGCAAAACCAGCGTCTCCTACACCGAGGACTGGGGGATGCGCTTTGAAGGCTACGGCTGGCATGTGCAGCGCAATGTCGATGCGCTCGACAGCGCCGCGCTGGCTTCCGCCATCGAAGCGGCGCAGGCCGACCCGCGGCCCAGCATCATCGGCTGCAAGAGTGTGATCGGCTACGGCAGCCCCAACCGCGCCGGCACCTCCAAGGCGCACGGCGAGGCGCTGGGCGTCGATGAGTTGAAAGCCACCAAGGAAAACCTGGGCTGGCCGCAAGAACCGACTTTCTATGTGCCGGACGACGTGCGCGCCTTCTTCGACCAGGCCAAAAGCCGCGGCGCCGCCCTGGAAGCCGCCTACGCTGAACAGGTGGCCGCCTACCAGCGGGCTTTCCCCAATGAAGCCGAGGAGCTGCAGCGCATCCTGGCCGGCGAGCTGCCGGACGGCTGGGAAGAGGCCGTGCCGGTTTTCCCGCCCTCGCCCAAGGGCGACGCCACCCGCAATACCGGCGGCAAGACGCTCAACGCCCTGGCGCGCGTGATACCCAACCTGGTCGGCGGCAGCGCCGATCTGGCGGGCAGCAACAAGACCACCATCGACGGCAAGCCCTTTGTCACTGCCGGCGACTTCAGCGGCCCCAACCTGCACTTCGGCGTGCGCGAGCACGGTATGGCCGGCATCCTCAACGGCATGTTTCTGCACGGCGGCGTGCTGCCCTACGGCGGCACCTTCCTGGTTTTCAGCGACTATATGCGCGGCGCGATGCGGCTGGCGGCCGTCAGCGGGTTGGGCGTCATCTATATGCTGACCCATGACAGCATCGGTTTGGGTGAAGATGGCCCCACGCACCAGCCGATCGAGCATCTGGCCTCGCTGCGCGCCATGCCCAACATGACCGTCATTCGCCCTGGCGACGCCAACGAGACGGCGCAGGCGTGGCGGGCGGCGCTGCTCAACCGCCACAGCCCGACCGTGCTGGCGCTCACGCGGCAGAATCTGCCCACCTATGACCGGGAAGGCGAAGGGCTGGGCGCGGCCGAGGATCTGCTCAAGGGCGGCTACGTCTTTTACGAGAGCGCGCCCGAAAGCCTGCAGTTGGTGCTGATCGCTACCGGCAGTGAAGTCGACATCGCCTACAACGCGGCCAAACAGTTGGCCGCCGAGGGGGTGGGGGTGCGGGTGGTTTCGCTGCCCTGCTGGGAATTCTTTGCGCAGCAGGACGAGGCCTACCGCAATGCCGTGCTGCCGGCGGGCGTGGCCAAGCTTTCCGTCGAAGCGGCCAGCACCTTCGGCTGGGAGCGCTGGACGGGCAACGACCCTGCCAAGAGCGCGCGCATCGGCATCGACCATTTCGGCGCCAGCGCCCCCTACCAGACGCTGTACAAAGAATTTGGGCTGACGGTGGAAAACGTCGTCGCCACCGCCAGGCGGCTGCTGTAAACGTAGCAGAGGAGCGCACGTGGGCGTGCATTTCCGCACGCCCACGTGCAGATTGAACGCCATTTCCGTCCAGCCTGTCACGCCTTCCTCTTCCCAAAGATGTACCCCATCTATACCTTGCGCGGCCGGTGGGGGTGAGCGGACTGATCCTGGCGTTCTCCATCGTGCTGATCTTCGGCGTCATCTACGTCACGCTGCTGCGTCCGCGCCCGGCGCTGCCGCCGCGGGTGGAGATACCCTTTGCGCAGGCGATGCGCAGCGAGCGTTCCGACCGCATGGTGCACATCTTTGACAATTTGTGGCTGTGGGGTGGGCTGGCGGCGCTGCTGATCGTGGCCGTCTACGGCCCCCTGCTGTGGGCCGTCGCCCGCTTCGGCGTGCCGATCGACTCGCTGCGCGTGTGGTGATTGCTGTCCATTTTCTACAACCTACCCGCACCCGCATGAGCGCCGCACGACCAGTTCGTTTTCGATCTGGATGGTGGCCACCGGCTCGTGTGGGTTTTGCAGGATGTCGAGCAGCCGGCGCGCCGCCATTTTGCCCATGTGCTGTTTGTGGATGTAGACGGTGGTCAGCGACGGCTCGGTGTTCTCCGTCCAGGCGATGTTGTCAAAGCCAATGAAGGCCAGATCTTCGGGGATGGCGCGGCCTGCCTCTTTGGCCGCATGCATGGCGCCGATCGCCACCGGATCGTTGGCGGCCAGCACGGCGGTGACTTGCGGATGCCGATCCAGCAGTTCCCCAATGGCCCCGCGCCCATCGTCCACCCGCAGGCCAGGGCGCAGCAGAATCGTGGGCGCCAGCTCCTGCTCGCGCAGGGCTTGCAGATAGCCGGCGCACCGCTCGCGGATCGGCGCCCAGTCGGCGGGGCCGCTCAAGTAGGCGATCTGCCGGTGGCCGTGCTCGATCAGATGGCGGGTGGCCTGGTAGGCGCCGGCGTGGTTGGCGGAGGAGACCGAATCGACCGCCAGATCGGGGAGGGCGTTGCCGACCAGCACGGTGGGAATGTTCAGCGCCAGCAGGCGCGCCATCATGCGGCTGGAAAGCTCCGGCCCGGCAATCAGCAGCCCATCCAGCCGGCGCGGGTCGAGGCCGGGAGGCAGGCTGTTTTCGCCGTGTAGTTCCTCGTCGATCGTGGTGGCGACCAGGTGGTAGCCCTGCCGTTCCAACTCCTGCTCAGCCCCCATCATAATGCGCTCGTAGTTGCGCTGCTGGCCGGCTGCGCGCCCGCCGCCGCTCCAGTCGGCCAGCCTGCCGCCGCCGGCGAGACGGCGGGCGGGGAGAGTGGTGCCGCCGCCGCCGGCGCGCCGACTTCGATCCGCTACTGGTATTACGAGTCGCCGGAACGCATCGAGCTGGGCAAGAAACAGGTGTCCGCCTTTGAAGCGGCCCACCCGGAGATCAAAATCCAGGCCAGCACGGCGCCGGATTCGGTAGACAACGAGATGCTGGTCGCCTTTATTAAAGCCGGCACCAACTCGCATGTCCACCAATCCGTCAACATGGAGGACACCTGGTATTTCAGCCGTGACCTGCTGCTGCCGCTGCAAGACCTGCCTGGCTTCGATGAAGTCATGGCCAAGATGAACCCCAATCTCAACTACACCTGGAAGAACGGCGATGTTTACAGCATCTCCTGGTATTCCGGGCCGCGCGTGATGTTCTACAACGGGCAGCGGGTGCGCGAGGCCGGGCTGGACCCGGAGAATCCGCCGCAGACCTACAGCGAATTTCTGACCTGGGCCGCCGCGCTCACCGACGACAGTCACTGGTTCACCAACCTCTGGTCGCAGGAGGAGTGGTGGCGCTGGCAGTTCATGGGCTATCCTTTTTACATCGCCGCCACCGGCAGCAACCAACTGGTCAGCGAGGACGGAACCAAGGCGGTCTTCAACACGCCGGAAGCGTTGCAGTCCTTCCAGTTGATCGACGAGCTGTTCGCCAAAGGCTACAACCTGACTGAGACCATCGAAGGCAACCCCTTCTTGTCCGGCCAGGTGGCGGCCACGTTGGGCGGGGCGGATACGCTGGGGACAGTCAAGCGCGATGCGCCGCCGGACTTCGAGCTGATCGTCGGCCCTGTGCCCAAGCCGGACGGCTCGACGGTCGAAGGCTTCCCGACCTATAACTTTGTGCGCAACTTCGCCATCATGCGCGAACAGGCGCTGCAGGGCGACGAGGCCACCCAAGTCAACCTGGCCGCCTGGGAGTTTATAAAGTATCTGCTGTCGGACGAACAGCTTGCCGCCGATTTCGCCATCACGGGTGACCTGCCGCCGGTCAAAGACCTGACGACCAACCCGCTTTTTACAGACATTCTCAAGGGCTTGCCTGCGGGTGAAAAGTACGCCAGCTTTGCCGATAATTCGTACATCTACGATATGAACACCACGCTCGGCAGCGAGATCATGGGCGTGCTGACCAAAGCGTATGTGGATGTCATCTTCGACGCTAAGACGCCGGAGCAGGCGCTGAATGACGCCGAAACGGAAGTGAACGACATGCTGGCCAACCAGCAGTAGCCGGTGCGCCCGCCGGTGATTTGAATCACCGGCGGGCGCCACGCGGTGTTATGTCCATGTAGGTCACGCTTGCAGCGTGACGGGCAGCGCCCTGCAACCGCCGGCAAAGCAGTGTCACGCTGCAAGCGTGACCCTGGAGTTTGGCTTTTTGGGGGAGGGGGTTGAAAAAGGATGCCCGATCAGTGAAAATGGTTATAGAGAAACAGAGACACTGAAAGGAGCATCCAGATGCAGAATACTGTAGAAGTGAGGGAAGCGCCAGTCTTGTTGACGAAGTTGCTGGCGTTGGTGGCGGCGCATCGGGGGGCGTTTGGGCAGGAGCGGAGCTACCGACGTGGGGTGGCGCTGGTGCTGGGGGAGATCTTTGCGTTTGGGCGGCACACGGTGACACAGTTGCTGATGACGTTGGGGATGGTGGAGGGGGACTGGAGTGCGTGGTACCGGTTGTTTAGTTATCGGCGGGTGAAGGAAGCGGCGTTGGCGGCGCAGTTGCTGCGGGAGACGCTGCAGCATGTGGCGGCGGATGAGCTGTATGTGGTGGGGACGGACGGGACACAGATTCCGCGCAGCAGCGTGCGCATGCCGGGGACGAGTTGGCTGAAGGCGCTGGGGACGGCGCCCTTCCGGCCTGGGATTCAGCGGGCACAGCGCTTTGTGCACGGCTGTTGGTTCACGCCGCTGGTGAATGGCTTCAGTCGAGCGATTCCGCTGCGCTTTGTGCCGGCGTATCCCGCCAAAGCCCAACCGGCGGAGGTGGCGCCATGCAAGGAATGGGAAGCGGGGGTGGCGTATGTGCGTTGGGTGCGTCGGCAGTTGGATGCGGCCGGGCGTGAGCAGCAGCGGATTCTCTATCTGGCGGACGGCAGCTATGAGAAAGCGGACCTGTGGGTGAAGTTGCCGGACAGGGTGATTGCCGCCTTGCACCGCCAAGAACCGGGCGCTCTATGGCTACTTGCCGCCGAGCGAGCGCCGCGGTCGGCGTCTGTATGGCGAAAAGCAGCGCGCACCGGCTGAACTCTGGCAGCAACGGGAGGGCTGGCGGCGGAAGAAGCTGGTGATTCGCGGCGTGCAGCGCACCTTGCGCTACCGCATCGTCGGGCCGGTGGTTTGCCGCAAGGCAGCCGACACGCCCCTCTTCCTGCTGGTTGTCAGCGGCCAGAGCTGGGTGAAGGGCAAGCAGGTGCGCCGTCACCAAAAGCGCGATCCGGTCGCCTACCTCGTCTCCGCCCAGCAGGAAAATGGCCAGGAAAACGGCCAGTGGCACTTCCCGCTCCCCGCACCGCTGTTGTTGACCTGGCTCTGGCAGCGCTGGGAAATGGAGGTCGCCCATCGCGAGATGAAGAGCAATCTCGGCGTCGGCGAAAAACAGTGCTGGTCAACCTACAGCGCCACCCTCGCCGTCCAGTGGAGCGTCTGGGTCTATGCCATCCTCGTCCTCGCCGGCTATCGCGCCTGGCAACTCGCTCCCGCCCCCACCCAGCGGCCCGCCTGGTCCCCCACCCCCAAACGCTGGTCCTTCAACACCCTCTGGCGCACCTATCGCGCTGAACTCTGGGCCATGCCTGCCTATCGCACCGTTTACACCACAACCCCCAACAACTGGCTCGATAAGGAGACCGCCGCCACCGCCCTTTGGAACGCCATTACCGCTGCCGCCAGGGCTTGAACCTGTCCCTGGCGCCTTTCCTTACTGCTTGGGCGTGCCAAACGAGACCAAAAAAAGCCAAACTCCAG